>JAJDBA010000273.1 GCA_029261675.1 Nitrospinaceae bacterium | reverse complement strand
AGAAAAGAAATCAAGGCCTACCCCGTCATTGAAGGATATGGAGTCGAGTCAACCAGCGGCGAGGTTGTAGAAATCATCGGCACCGACCTTTTGCAAGACAGCGGTATTCGTGATTTTTCTCTCAAAACAAAAGAAAAGGGTTTGAAAGGATTATTACCTCTCATCATGGACCCTGCGGGAGTAATCCTGCCAGAAAAATTTATTCCAGGAGTGCAGTTTGATACAGACAGTTCATTGCAATTTCTAATAAACGGAAAAGATAAAACACTCAACGTCAACGCCATACTTGAAGATGAGGGCATCGCCAAAGCCTTGAACGGAAACTTTGCTCTCATGGACATTGCGGCAGCGCAAAAGGTGTTCGATAAAATAGGCCGACTCGACCGCATCGATATCCAATTTCTACATCCATCTAAATTCGATATCATGCAAAAAAAGATTTCTGACTTATTGCCCGAACATCTTCTGGTAGAACGTCCACAACGTAAAAACCAGCAAGTCGAAAAAATGTTGCGGGCATTTCAATACAACCTCACCGCTCTGAGTTTTGTAGCCCTACTCGTTGCCCTATATCTGATTTACAATATGATCGCGCTCTCGGTTGTACGACGACGGGTAGAAATAGGAACATTGCGTGCATTAGGGGCAACACCCACCTTGATCGCACTTATATTTTTCCTGGAAGCCGGAATTATAGGAGCGGCAGGGTCTATCTTGGGAATCGGATTGGGATATTATTTCGCGCAATTTTCACTGGATGCTGTTTCTCTGACGGTCAACAATCTATACGCACCCAGTTACGTCACCGAGGTGGATTTCCAATGGCAACAGATGGGTCCCTATTTTATATTGGGAGTCGGACTGTCTTTCGTTTCGGCATTGATCCCCGCCTGGGATGCGGCAACGACACCCCCTACATCGGTCATGCGACGCGGCAGTTACGATTTAAAACTCTTTCGTGGCAATAAACAGTTAAATTTTTCTGCGATGCTTGTTTTTCTACTCGCAGGATTCTGCACACAACTTCCATCTATAAACCAGTTTCCTTATTTTGGTTTCTTTTCTGTTTTTCTTATCATTCTGGGATTGTCTATGCTGTCGCCAGCAGCATTGCTATGGACGCGCAATCGATTTCACAATTTTTTCAAAAACACTCTGGGAGGCGAAGGACTGCTGGCTTGTATGAACCTCTCCCAAAACGTAGGCAGGAATGCGTTAGCCGTCTCATCATTGGCCATTGCATTTATGATGGTCATCAGCATGTCCATTATGGTTCACAGCTTCCGGCAAACCGTGATTGTCTGGATCGATCAAACCTTAAGGGCCGACTTGTTTGTTCGAGTTGCAGGCGGCCGTGATATCGACTACCAACACACTCTACCTTCCGAACCCATCAAAAAACTAAAAGCGATTGCAGGGATAGCAGATATTGATCAGTTCCGCGCTATGGATATTTCTTATAACAACCTGCCAGTTGTACTTGCTACAGGCGATTTCTCGGTCTTATCACAATATGGGAATCTGGTTATCAAATCGGGTCCGCCAGCCAGCGAGCTGGCTCAGCATATGGTCGATAGCAACCGGGCGATTGTCTCCGAGGCCTTTTCCCTGAAGCACCAAGTTAAAGTAGGCGACACACTGAACTTGAAAACCCCAAATGGACCCGCGAGCCTTCAAATTACGGCTATTTATTTCGACTACTCCCGCGAACGCGGATACATCATCCTCGACCGAACTACCTTTTTAAAATATTTCAATGAAGATCAAATCAACAGTTTTGTTATTTATCTTTCTGACAAATCTCGATTGAACGAAGTTAGAAAAGAGGTCTTAAACATACTCAACGAACATCGGCTGATCATTCGCTCCAACACTCAACTCAAAAAACAGGTATTGGAAGTATTCGACAAAACGTTTGCGATCACCTACTCCCTGGAGATCATTGCCATTCTGGTAGCGGTGCTCGGACTGTTCAATACCCTTGTCTCACTCATTCTAGAACGAAAAAGAGAAATAGGGATTTTAAGGTTCATCGGTGCGTTCATCCATCAAATAAAACGCATGGTCTTGATTGAGGCGGGAATTTTAGGGCTGATAGGTTCGGCAATGGGTTTGATAGCTGGCGTGATTGTTTCCTATATTTTAATTTTTGTTATCAACAAACAATCCTTCGGCTGGACAATCCAGATCCACTTCCCTTATTTTTTCATTACCCTGCTGGTTGCCTTTTCTTGGGGAGTCTCTATTCTGGCAGGACTCTACCCAGCTCGTCTCGCACAACAACTGAATCCCAAAGAAGCTGTGAGAGTTGAATGAGAAACAACATCACTCCGAAGCTTTTATATCTAACAATCTCAATTCCAGTTTTTCTCGGCCGTTCCAGGAGTTCAAATGAAGTTCGTAAGCAATGTCAAAAACTTCATTAGTAAGATCTAGTGATTCAAACAGGCTTGCAAAATTAAAAGCAATCACTCCAATTTGTCCACTTCCCTGAACCGCACGAAAGCGCAAATGGTTTTTCTCTTTTCCCATATGCTTTAGCTCTTTAATTTTCACACCCTTTGACTGAAAAGAGGGAACTGGGTTTTCAGCACCAAAAGGCTCAAGCAAAGCCATATTTTTATAAAATGGGGAATCGATTTGCGATAGATCAAGAGTCGTATCTAGTTTAATTTCCGGAATTAAATCGTCGTCCGTTAAAAACTTTTGCCCTACTTCATTCATAGCATCACGGAATGCATCGACATTTTCTTCTTCTATACTTAGTCCAGCGGCATAGGCATGGCCGCCGAATTGTATGAGGTGAGAAGAACAATTCGTAAAAGCTTTAAACAAATTGAATTTTGGGATACTTCGACCCGATCCTTTCCCTTGCCCCTCTTCCAAAGCAATCAACACCGTGGGACGGTGGTATGTATCGACTATTTTTGAAGCGGCTATACCGATGACTCCTGGATGAAAAATCTCAGATGCCAGCACAATCACTCTCTCATTTTCAAGATCTCTTTCGTTGCGCAATAAAGACTCTGCTTCCAGAAAAGTTTCTTCCTGAATTTCTTTTCTTTCCTGATTTGTTTGTTCAAGCTCCTTAGCCAAGGCCTTCGCTGTGCCAAGATCTGTAGCGGTTAGCAAATGCAATCCACTATCTGCCTTACCCAATCGCCCCGCGGCGTTGAGGCGTGGACCAAGTCCGAATCCTACTGAGCGCGCATCTACGTTCCCAATAATACCCGACACTTCTTTCAACGCGACCAATCCGGGTTTGGCGGAGGTGGATAATACATCCAGTCCATGCCGGGTTAGAATATGATTCTCGCCAGTAAGAGGCGCAACATCGGCAATGGTTCCCAGCGCAAATAAATCCAGATGGCGTTTCATGTTGGGGAGATCCTCCTTTTTCCTTCCCGCAGTATGCAATCCACTGCGAACGCCAAGGGCTAATTTGAAAGCCAGCCCCACACCGCTTAAAAAACGAAAAGGATAATCACATTCTTCCCGGTGTGGATTCAACACCGCCACCGCCTGCGGTAAACCTTCTTCGCCAACCTGATGGTGATCGGTGACAATCACATCCAGTCCAATCTCATTTGCCAGAGCCACCTCTTTAACTCCCGTGATACCGCAGTCAGCAGTGATCATCAGACTGGAACCTTGTTCGCGAATTTTTCGTACTGCATCCGAATTGAGCCCATACCCTTCTGCTTGCCGTTCTGGAAGATACGCTTTGACTGAGCAATTGAGGTCGCGAAAAAAATGGGTTAAGAAAGCCGCTGAGGTCACACCATCGACATCATAATCACAAAACACGGTAATGGATTCTTCGCTTTCAATGGCACGAATCACCCGCTTCACCGCATTATCCATGCCAGCCATCAAGAAGGGGTCGTGCAACTGCGACAAGTCCGACTTTAAATAAAGTGTTGCCTCTTCCGCCGTCTTAACACCACGGTTGACCAGTAACACCGCAACGGTTGCTGGGATATTGAGCTCTTTGCCTAAAGCCAAAGCTTTATCGTGGGAAACCTCAGCGAGACACCATTTTTTCTTTAAAAATGAAAGCATAAATAATTTATGGGTTTATGAACTCTGAAACACCCTTAAAAGTGCTGCGATGAATTGGGCAAGGTCCGTACTCTTCAATGAGTGCTCGGTGTAGTTTTGTGCCATACCCTTTATGGCGATTAAACTCATATTGTGGATAAAGCTTATGATAATCTTCCATAATCCGATCACGAGTAACTTTAGCAAGAACAGAGGCGGCGGCGATGGACAAGCTCTTGGAATCGCCTTTCACAATTGCCCACTGATCCAGAGTAGAATCTATTTTCTGATTACCATCGATGAACAATATATCCGGAACGGGTCGCAACTGTTCTACAGCTTGCTTCATAGCCAAACGGGACGCTTGCAAGATGTTGATCTCATCAATCACTTCCCGACTGACGATGGCAACACCAAAAGCAACCGCCTCGGCCTGAATTTGCGGGAACAACTCATCGCGTTTTTTAGGAGAAAGTTTTTTCGAATCGTCCAGACCAACAATATCGATATTTTCAGAAAAGATTACAGCAGCAGCAACCACAGGGCCTGCAAGGGGTCCTCGCCCTGCTTCATCAACCCCGGCAATATTTCCGTAACCATCTGCAACTGCTTTGGTCTCATATTCTAAAAGATCCATTGTTGAAGCATAATGTATCCCATTCCAGCAAGCAACCCACTCCTCAAAGGTGGGTTGAAATAAAGCATGGAGGCTTTTATAATCGATCTATGCGAAATCATTTTCTTCTCATCATTTTGACCGTCTTTATTATTACCTCTTGCTCCACGACCCCTGTTTCCAACAGATCGGCTTTGATTCTTATTCCTCAGTCTCAGGAAATTTCATTAGGAAAACAATCCTACGATCAAATATTAAAAGAGGAACAGGAATCAGAAGACGCGCAATTGAATAAAATTGTCAGTAGAGTGGGGCAACGAATTATTGCTGTGAGTGACATGCCCAAATTGGATTGGGAATTCAAATTGATAGAATCAGATAAGAAAAATGCTTTCGCCTTACCCGGTGGCAAAGTAGCAATCTACACAGGTCTTCTAGCGGTTGCGAAAAATGAAGCAGGGTTGGCCACCATAATGAGCCATGAAATTGCACATGTCATAGCCCGCCACGGGGCACAGCGAATGACACAGCAAATGTTGTTACAAGGAGCAATGCTTGGGGCTGGCTTGAGCATGCAAAACAATGCGCAAAGAAATATTATTCTTTCTGCTCTTGGTGTCGGGGTTCTTTATGGGTTTACTCTACCGTTCAGTCGTTCTCACGAAAGCGAAGCAGATCAGATCGGCCTACTATATATGGCGCGGGCAGGTTACGATCCGAATGAAGCACTCCAATTCTGGAAGCGATTCAGTCAGGTAAAAGATGGTAAAGCCCCGCCGGAGTGGGCTTCCACTCACCCTGCGGATGCGACACGGATGCAGGGACTCCGAAATTATCTCGGGCGTGCAAAATACGACTACCAGAATGTAAAAACGAAGCACGGACTCGGGGAAACATTTAGCTTACCGCAACCCGAGCCATCCCCCGGAAAACCAAAACCTGTGCCCGGCGTATCCGTAGAAGCCCTCACTCCCTAATGGGAGAAGGAATAAACTTATACTTTCTAGAAATAGTTTTTGCTCCAGCCCCCTTGAAAGGGGGAGGAACAAATAAAGGCTTAAACCGGAAATACTCCCATTAGGCAGGCGCCCAATTAAGAAGAGGCTTTAGCAGCTTTAGCCGCTTTGGCTTTTTTGCCACGTTTCGGAGTTTTCTTGACTTTTGTTGTAGGTCGAACAGGCTTGAGCTCTTTGAGTCTTGCAGCCTTACCACGCAGTTCTCTCAGGTAATATAACTTGGCCTGACGAATTTTTGCACGTTTGACAACCTCAATTTTTTCGACACGGGGAGAATGAAACGGAAAAATACGCTCGACACCAATGCCGAATGAAATTTTTCTTACTGTCAAAGTCTTTCGCGCTCCACCACCACGCATCTTAATAACCACACCTTCGATCACCTGAATACGTTCTTTTTCACCCTCAACAATGCGCATATGCACTTTGACGGTATCACCGATATGAACATCGGTGACTTCTTTTTTCATTTCCTTAGCTTCAACTCGATCTACTAAATTCATTTACCTCTCTCCTAGGATTGTGCTCAATTATCTTTATTTAAAAACTTTTCATTAATCTACCGGCGTTCCTCGGTGGCCCAACAAACGATCAAGAATGATCGAAATGGCACCGCGAACCGGTAGATGATTGAATCCGTTAACGCCTTCAATCGGCAACAAGGCATGATCTGCACTTTGAACCAGATTTTTTTCCAACCCCCACCCCGTACCAAAAACCAGCAGAGTCGGATCTCCCTGTTCCAATTCATTTTTTAACGCCGTATAGCCAATACTTTTGGGTGCTTCTTTTGCTCCTGTGACAACAATGCGGGGTTTCTTTCCGCTTTGTTCGGTAATTTCTTTAACCGCAGCATCAAGGTTGTTTTTCACAACCGTTTTCAATAACGCTTCTTTGCGAGTTGGGTTGTATTCTGCGCCGTAGCCTTTCAACCAATGGCCTACCAACCGCTCCACCAACTCTTGCTGTGTCTTTAATGGTGTAACAACGTAAAACGTTCCCACCCCATAAGTTCTGCAAACACGGGATATATCGTGAACATCCAAAGTTGTTACAGATGAAACGACCACTTCCCCGGTTTTGTTATAAACGGGAAAATGAACCAATGCCAGATGAATATTTGCTTTCGTTACCTCTGTCAATGCCGACCTGTCTGCAAATTCTATTTTCTAATTCGACCGTTTTATTTTTTCCAACAGGTCGGGACGAACGCTTTCTGTTTTTTTCAGTGCTTCTGCTTTTTGCCAGGCACTAATTTTTTTAGGATCACCGGAAACCAGAACTTCCGGAACCTTGAAACCTTTATAATCTCTCGGCCGCGTGTACTGCGGATATTCCAACATTCCTTCAGAGAAAGACTCTTCAACAATGGATGTGGAATCCCCTAAAACACCAGGGATAAACCGGGACACCGCTTCAACCAGAACCATTGCTGGAAGTTCCCCACCCGTCAAAACATAATCGCCGATAGAAATTTCTTCGTCGGCAAAATGCAACCTCACTCGTTCGTCAACACCTTCATAACGACCGCAAATCAGGATTAAACTTTCCTGATGAGACAATTCACTGGCCTTTCTTTGATCGAAAGGTTTTCCACCTGGCGAAAGCAAAATGGTTCTGGCTTTCGGGACCTCTTTTTTTATCGATTCCAGAGCCCGGGCAATGGGCTCTACATTCATCACCATGCCTACGCCGCCGCCGAAGGGTGTATCATCTACCTTCCGATGTTTATTCAGCGTGTAATCTCGCAGGTCGTGAATTCGTATATCCAGCAAACCCTTTTCTCGGGCACGTTCAATAATGCTTTCGCCGAAAGGGGACTCAAACATCCCCGGAAAAATACTGACAATGTCAAACCGGAGTGTCCTCAAACAAACCCTCAACACAATGAAATATAAGTTTACCTTGTTCTAGATCGATGCTTTGCACTATCGAATCAATCATAGGAACCAACCATTCTTTACCATCCCCACGTACCACATAGACATCGTTACTTCCGGTCTCGATGATGTCTTCTATAACACCGTAATATTTTCCGGTATCGTCAAATGCTTTTAGCCCTTCAATTTCGAAGCGGTAATACTCGCCCTCGGGCAACGCCTCAAAATCTTCTCGGGCAACAAGAACTTCCTGACCTGACAAGCTTTGCGCAGCTTCGATGCTGTCGATACCCTTGAACTTAACAATAAAAGGAGACTTGGCACCACGAACCGACTCAATCTTGAATGTCGTCTCACCTAAACGAATCTGCTGATCGCCTTGTACAGCAAGATCATCCTTATCAGCAGGGAAAAATTTCAACTCCCCTTTCAATCCATGAGTGCGGGTTACTCTGCCTACCGGAATCCAGTCCATATTTATTCAAGAATTTCGAGCACAGCCCGTTGTTTCAACTTGGTCGCCGTTGCGTTCAAAATAGTGCGGATGGCGTGGGCTGTTTTTCCCTGCTTTCCAATCACTTTACCAAGGTCTTCTTTGGCAACTTTCAACTCCAGAACCGTTGTCTTGTCACCTTTCACTTCTGTAACAACCACTTCATCAGGCCTATCTACCAGCGACTGCGCTATCATCAATATGAGCTCTTTCATGTCACTCTCCTTTGCTCGCAGAAAAACAACCTCCTCGTATGTGAGGTGCCTTACGAACCAAAACTAATTATTCGCTTCTGCGAATTGCGGTTTTGTACAATAAGAGAAATAGAACTTGTCCTACCTTTATTAGTCCCGAAATTTGAACAAAGGTAAAGAAGAACTACCAAAACAACATGAATTCAAACCTATGAATTAGCCTTATGTATTACTATTTAAATCTGACGAAGTGATGTCAACACTAAGCGCCGACCCCGGCCTTTTTGAGTAGAGAACCAACTGTTTTACTAGGCTTCGCACCCTTCTTAATCCATGCCATAGCTTTCTCTGCATCCACCTTACAGCCATTCTCTTCCATCATAGGATCATATGTTCCCAGAATTTCGAGAAACCGACCGTCTCTTGGCATTCTGGAATCTGCTGCCACAATTCGGTAAAAGGGTTTCTTTTTTGCTCCTCGTCGAGTCAATCTAATTACTACCAATGTTTTCTCCTTCGTGAAAATCGGTCTCCTCTGAATAGAGGAAGACTCCTGTAAAAAAAATTATTTCTTAGCTAGCGACCCATGAAACCGCCGCCACCGCCACCCATGAGGCTGCCAAAGTTTAGACCGCCGCCTCGTGAAACTTTTTTCATCATCTTTTGCATCTGCGCAAACTGTTTTAACAATTTATTAATATCATTCACCCGCGTTCCGCTGCCCTGAGCAATTCTGCGTTTGCGGCTCGCGTTGATAATATTATGTTTGGCCCTTTCTCTCGGCGTCATTGAGTTGATGATCGCTTCGATCTGCACAAAAGCCTTGTTGTCTACCTTGAGCCCTTTCAATTTTCCAGCACCGGGTATCATGCCCATCAATTGTTCCATGGACCCCATCTTCTGGACTTGCTTTAACTGGTCGCGAAAATCTTCAAGAGTAAAGGAGTTGGCCTTAAACTTTTTTTGTAACTCCTCCTGCTCTTCCTTTTCAAAATTCTCTTCCGCCTTTTCGACCAGCGACATGACATCGCCCATACCGAGGATGCGGGAAACAATCCGATCTGGATGAAACGGTTCGATAGCATCCAGCTTTTCTCCCATACCTACAAAACGAATGGGCTTACCCGTAATGGACTTAGTAGAAAGCGCGGCACCACCTCGGGCATCACCATCCATTTTTGTCAAAACCACGCCATCGATGCCAACGGCATCGTTAAACGTTTTTGCGATTTCTGCGGCCTGCTGGCCCATCATTGCATCGGCGACAAACAACACTTCGTGTGGTTGCACCGTTTCCTTAATGCGTTTCAACTCGTCCATCAAATCATCATCAACCTGCTGACGACCCGCAGTATCGATGATAACCACCTGACTCATCTTGTTGATCGCTTCATCCAACGCTTTTTTACAAATAGCAATCGGGTCTTTTTCATCCCCTCCGTCATAGACCGCAACACCAAGGTCACGCCCCAGAACATGCAACTGTTCAATAGCCGCCGGACGATAAACATCGGCAGGAACCAAAAGACAGTTTTTACCCTTTTCCTTAAACCGTTTTGCCAGCTTACCAACGGTAGTGGTTTTACCCGACCCTTGCAATCCGGCCATCAAAATTATAGTCGGCGGCTTCGCAGCAAACTGAATATCCGTAAAAGCATCACCAATTAAAAGAGTTAATTCATCATTAACAATCTTAACCATCTGGTGACCGGGGGTCAGACTTTTCAATACCTCTTGACCTACGGCTTTTTCACGCACCGGGGCAAGAAAATCTTTTATCACCGGCAGACTGACATCGGCTTCGATCAACGCAACACGAATTTCGCGCAACGCTTCATCGACATCCGCCTCTTTTAATATGCCACGGCCTTTTAATTTTTTGTAGATTCGCTCGAGGCGATCCGATAAATTTTCAAACATGAAAAATCTGCTTAAACCCTTAAAATTTCAGGGGAATATTTGTCTTTATTGTAAATAAGTTAGTATATAATAACCCCCCGATGCTGGCAATCTTTAAAATCCAATTACCGACTCCAAAACCCCTTAACCTATGAAAAACAAAGCGGTAGTGCTCTTAAGTGGTGGATTGGATTCCACCACCACCCTGGCAGTAGCACAAAAAGAAGGATTTGACGTCTATGCCCTCAGTTTCGATTACGGACAAAGGCATAAGGTAGAGCTCGAACGAGCTAGAGAAATTTCTCAAAAATTTGGCGTTATCGATCATCAAATAATGACCATTGATCTGCGACAATTTGGCGGATCGGCACTGACCGATTCCATCGACGTTCCCACGCATCGCGATGAAAAAGAAATGAGCGCAGAAATTCCCATCACCTACGTTCCCGCTCGCAATACTATTTTTCTTTCATTTTGTCTTGCATACGCAGAAGTAAAAAAAGCGCAGAATATTTTTTTGGGAGTCAATGCCGTGGACTATAGCGGTTATCCCGATTGCCGTCCCGAATTCATCGCCGCATTTGAAACCCTGGCCAACCTCGCCACCAAAGCCGGAGTGGAAGGAAAAGAAAAATTAAAAATACATACACCACTAATCCAACTTACAAAAGCCGAGATCATACTTAAAGGGTTAGAATTAGGCGTGGATTATTCTCTGACGCATAGTTGTTATAATCCCGCAGAAGACGGTGCCTCCTGCGGCAGTTGCGACAGCTGCCTTTTGCGCCTGAAGGGCTTTAACGACGCAGGATTCGAAGACCAGATTGAATATAAAGCTTAAATAAATTAGGGATCATTCTTACTATCTCATAGCTTTCATTCTAAACGCTTTAGCTCTTCTTTTGCTATGCGGTGTTCAAACACACTTTTCCCTATGCTACTTGCTTTGCGAAACATAAATACAGCTTGAGCTTTATTTCCCATCAACAAGTGATATTGCCCAACATGAAAAAACGCCATACATTTTTTATTTAATTCCCATTTTTGATCCGAAGATTTTGTTTCCTCCATGACTTCTTCGATTGTTGATTGCCCCATGTATAATGATGCTATAGGTCCAGGCCATTCTTGTAAATCTTGATTCGATAAAGATATCAATTTCCCCTTATCCTCCTTCCCTCGACGCCTCTCACTCAAATAAAGCCAAATTAACGGGTAGGTTTTGTTGGGATTTAAATTCGAAGCCTGCAAAAAATCCTTCTCAGCTTTTTCAAAGTCATTCAGAATGAAAAAAGTAAGACCTCTATTTTGGAAAGTTCTGAAATCAGTATTATCAATCGAAATGGCTTTCCCGAAATCAGCAAGGGCGTTATCAAATTGACCTTTAGCCTGAAAAGAATTCCCTCGATTACTATAGGCTTTTGCAAAATCTTCTTTCAGAGAAATAGCTTTATCATAGCTAGCAATTGCTTGGTCATATTCGCCTCTTTCATGATAAATCACTCCTCGATTCACATAAGGCCATTTATTACCTGGGGCTACAGCAATGGCCTTGTCAAAATCTGCCAACGCCAAATCGTCCTGCCCTGCATTTAAATAGGCGATCCCTCGAGTCGTGTAATACTCTGGATTCAGAGATACCGCCTTTTGGAAATATTCTTCGGACTTTACCGATCTATTTTCATAAGTAACGGTTTTATCCATAAAACCATTTTTTCTGTAAAACTCCTTTTGGGTCGATGGGGATTTAAAAAACAAACTATATTCATAATAAGCTGCCCCCAAACATTCCGAATTATTTGTTTCGTGGCAAATTTCTATAGCCTCACGAATTAACCGCTCAGCTGGAAGAGATCGTCCCTGTCGATCAAACAAATCATGAGCATTTTGCAATTTTTCCATAGGATCACTGGTCGAGGGAACTCCTACCGCTGCACAACCAGAAAGCAATATATAAACGACATAAATAGAGACATATGAGAATTTAATTTTCATACAAAACCTTTTTAGACCTAGTTTAAAGATACACACTATTTTGTTGGGAAATTATAGCAAAAGGAAGCTGCCATTTAATTAATCATTTGAATTAGATTTAGCATGACAAACTAGAGACAATAAATAAACCCCCTCCTAAAGCAGGAGAGGGTTTATATTTTCACAATTAATTTTTCTAGAAGCTCATAGGCTATGTTTCGCCATAAAGGCACCGACCTATCCCCAACTCGCGGGGCGAGTTACATTTTGCTGCCTTCGTCCATGCGTTTGTGTTCCATTTCTTTCATTTTCATGGCTTCGTCTTTCATGCTACTGCCTTCTTCTTTCGCGTGGTCCTTTTCATGCTCATACTTACCGTACTTCTTTTCATAGTATTCTTTGGAATGATCTCCGCCATGCTTTTCTTTATATTCATGAGCCATCGCACGGGATTTACGATCCATTTCCATTGCTGATCCGCCGCTACCTTCTTCATACATACCGTGACCCTCTTTTCCTTCGTCATGCGCACCATCATGAGCCATGGCGGATGAAGCAAACAACATCAACATTGCGATCAATGAAATCGCAGTAAAAACTTTTTTCATTTTTATCTCCGTTTTATATTTCTTGGAACAACTTGTTAGTAAGAGTACCAGCTTTTATTTTGTCAAAGAAACTAAAAAATCCTTACAGCCGGGCTACGCCTGGAGGTAAATTTAGCAACCTTTGGAAAGGAGGCTGTCCGCCACACGCCTATCTTAAGGATTCACCTCCATCCACAAATAACGTATCCCCATTAACGAATTGATTTTCCATTAAATAGTCGAGAGCTTGCAGGAGGTTTTCAATTTTCCCATGAGTACGAGTGGGAACTTTTTTAGCGGCTTTTTCAAGATAGTCGGGTGCCCCCCCTTGAGGTGGCAGGATGAGTCCCGGAGCAATGCCGTTTACACGAACGGTTCCTCCCCATTCCACTGCCGCCAGTTCGGTTAAATGTTTTAGTCCGACTTTACTAACGGAATAGGCGCCGAAAGTCGAAATATGTTTACGCACTCGCTCATCGAGAATATTGACGATCATTCCTTTATTGATGCTTCGTTTGAAGTCACGCATCAACAGGTAGGGAGACATCAAATTCAGTTGCAGAGTATCGGTCAGAGTTTCCTTTTTAGTTTCTTCCAAGTTTTCCTGGATGAAGTTTGCCGCAGAGTTTATGAGTAGCTCGACATCATCGAAGTCAGCAAGAACTTTTTCAATGAATCGTTCCGCTTCTTCGAGATTAGAAAAATCACAAGAATAACTTCGGCAAAGAACGCCCTGCGATTTGATTTTTTCAATCACTGTAGAGGGTTCTGACTTGTGATAATGCAGGGCTATGTTAAACCCTTTCTCTGCAAGATGCAGGGCCATGGCCTTTCCAATGCGGATGGCACCGCCTGTTACGATTGCTGTTGGCATTCTTGTTCCCTGTTTGGCTTATGCTATACTTGGCAAAGAAAACATTTAACTTCAAAATTCTTATTAAATCCACCTAAATTCAGAGTACTTTTTAAACGGATTCTGCGGGTATTTTTTGTGAACAGGAGATCAGGTTGTGAGTGAAAAAAAATGTGTGAATATTGCAGTGTTAACCGTATCTGACACGAGAACGGAAGCGGATGACAAATCGGGTCAAGTGCTGGTTGATCGGATCAAGGATGCTGGACATCATCTGGCCGAGAAAAAGATTATCAAAGATGAAAAAGATTTGCTTCAAGAGCAGTTAAAGAAGTGGATCGCCAGTCCCGAAGTCGATGTGGTGATCGCCACAGGTGGAACCGGTGTCACGGGTCGCGACATAACACCAGAAGCCTTCGAAGAGTTGTATGACAAAGCCATTCCTGGGTTTGGTGAATTGTTTCGGATGCTGAGCTACCAGAACATCAAAACTTCTACATTACAGTCCCGTTGTACTGGCGGTGTAACCAACGGTACTTTTCTGTTCGCCTTGCCAGGTTCTACAGGGGCATGCAAAGATGGATGGGATCAGATTCTTGTCCACCAACTCGATAGCACGCACAAGCCCTGCAACCTTGTAGAGTTGATGCCCCGCCTTTTGGAAAAATAGCCACCACTCGGCGTGGGGCCAGCAAGTCAGAACCTTTAAGGGCAAACCATCATCGTTACGCTTCTCTAATTAAGGTTTTGCTAATTTGCTTACCCCACTAGAGGACAGAGCAGGAAAATATCATGCAAAACTACGAGTTTGAGGTCGATGAATCTTCGAGTAAAAAACGTCTCGATGTTTTTCTATCTGAAAATCTGCAGGATATCAGCCGCTCACGATTAAAAAAGCTGATAGATGAAAACTGCGTGACGGTGAACGCAAAATCACGCCCCGCAGGATATAAGATGCGACTCGGAGAAAAAGTTGAGTTACAACTCCCCCCTCTGGAAATACTAGACGCCACTTCTGAAAACATTCCTTTAGACATTATTTTTGAAGACGAGCATATGTTAGCCGTAAACAAGCCCGCAGGCATGGTCGTGCACCCGGCACCGGGTCATTCTGCAGGAACCCTCGTCAATGCCCTGCTCCACCACTGCAATGACCTTTCTGGAATTGGCGGAGTAGAACGACCGGGAATTGTACATCGGCTAGATAAGGAAACATCTGGATTGGTGCTGATCGCAAAATCTGAAACTGCGCATAAAATTCTCGCGATGAAATTTAAGGACCGCGAAATAAAAAAAGAATATCTCGCCTTTGTAAAAGGCAAAGTGAAAAATGATACAGGTTCAATCGATTCACCTGTTGGCAGACACAAAACACAACGTAAAAAAATGGGTACGGGAGGGAACCACAGCCGCCCAGCCTGCACGCATTATGAAGTCTTGCAACGCTGTAAAAACTGGACCTATGTAAAGCTTCGGCCGGAAACTGGCAGAACCCATCAAATTAGAGTTCATTTGGCATCTCTTCATCACCCGGTTATAGGCGACAAACTTTATGGCGGCAAAAACCCCAATTCAGGCACGCTGAAAATGGACAGGCAGGCCCTTCACGCCAGTCATCTCGAACTGAAACACCCCGTCTCAGGTGCCTCGCTTTCTTTTTCCGCCAACCTTCCAATTGATATGGAAAACTTCCTCCAGTCTCATAAATAGTTTACAGCGCAAGCTATTTGACGGCTTCCTATCCCAAAATCAATTCTCTCGCCAGCTCAATAAAGAGCAAATAAACAAGTCTTAACAAAATTTCAAATTGTGAATAACTTGTGAGTAAACTCCATTTCACCTTGCTGGCTAACTACTGGAAATTGAGAACGATAAAAACCGACCATCTCAAAAAGACAATAAAATGCGTATATTCAATGCTTTTTAGAATTTCGCCCCATATACTATTTACTTATTGACAGCTCACTCAGATTTAAACAGTTTTCCACATTTTTATTGTACGAGTGTACCCCGCTGATTGTGCCGTGTATTAAAGGCTAAAATTGGTATCAAATTCTTGGCAGCCGGATTCCCACTAAATTCAACTGTCAAAAAACTATTCATATTTTGAAAACTTAATTTTTCCATCTCAGGGCCTAAAATCAGCTTTAAATGCTCATCGGAATTTTGACGCATGGCATTTTCACTACGTACAAAGGCTGCCGCAATTCCACATTTATTTGCAAAGAATTCACTCTAAATCAGGGTGGTTCTCGTCTACCTACCCATTTCAAGGCTAAATCTAGAGCTTTTCAGCCATATTGATGCGGATAGCCTTGTCTCACAAGGCATTGATAGGGGGGTTAGACGTACAAATTCTTTTCCACAAAAATTGTTAACAACCTGTGGAAAAGTTTGGGAGTGATGGGCTCAACGAGGATAAATTAAGGCTTTCAGGGGCTCCGATTAGAAAGTATGCAAAAGAAAACACCGTTGATAAATATACGGTTATTGCACAGAGCAAAAGATCGAAGCCCGTAAAGCAAAAGGGCATCATAAAATCCTTTTTCTCTAGGAAAACCGCCTACTCGAAAAACGGAATATCATTAAGTCTGAATTGCCAAACTCACTCGGGCCATTCGCGATAACATGCTAGGAGGCACAACATTTTTTGTATTTTTTACCGCTTCCACAAGGACAGGGATCGTTGCGACCAATTTTGGCCGTATCGCGGGTAAATGTTTTCGGTTTTTTCACGGGTGCGACTGGGACAGGGGGAAGGGTGGAGTCTTTTCTACTATAAACCCATCGCCCGTTGATCTTATAAAAACGTGAAGATTCACGCAGGGTCTGTGGTATTCCATCCTTTATATAGTGCGCAATGAAATCGACCTGCCCTTCGCTATCTTCCCTACCACCTTTGCGAGTTCCTGCTATCTCCAGCTTTTTCCACTCGGCATCCTCATCTATCAAAGATGATTCCAATCTAGCCATTTCTTTTTTTTCCTCAGGGTGACTGGTCAAAACCAGATATTCCCAGTTTTTTTGCGCAAAAGCGGTGTATCGGGAGCGCATCAGGTCTTCCGCCGTATCGGCAAAACCTGTGCCACGAATCAAAGGGCCGCAGCAATCGGTGTAAGGGAAATTAGAACCGCAGGGGCAATCTTTCATAATTAATTCCTAAGTATATTGTTCAAACTATTTCAATGGATTCGATCTGTAAGGTCCGTATAAATTTTACGACTAAACTTAAAACTCTGATAGGATTTTAATATGGACAATAACTTTTTCGGGAATTTATTCAGCCCAAAAAAAACATCGGGTAAAGAAACCGCATCATTGCCCGTGCTATACCCAGCACCAGAATTCAGAGGGTTGGAAAACTGGATTAACACTCCACCCATTGCATCGATGCGGCAATTGCGTGGAAAAGTAGTGCTGATAGATTTTTGGACTTACTCCTGCATCAACTGCCTGAACGCAATGCCTTATGTAAAAGCCTGGCATAAAAAATATCAAAGCCACGGTCTTGTGGTTCTGGGAATACATGCGCCAGAGTTTGGTTTTGAAAAAAAATATCAGAATGTTCTACAAGCAGTTAAAAAACATCAGATAAAATTTCCGGTAGCTCAGGATAACGGATTTCGTTTATGGCGGGCATATAAAAACCGTTACTGGCCTGCATTGTATCTGATCGACAAACAAGGAAGAGTCCGCTACATGCATTTTGGGGAAGGGCGTTATAAAACGACGGAATCAGCAATTCGCCAGTTGCTGAAAAGCTCCTAAAGCTTTTTTCTACTAAAAGGGAATGCAGGGCGCTGACCTTTACGCTCTGCCAGTCGGGCACTTTGCTTTTCCTGCTCTTCTGTTTTTTCTTTTTCGCTTTTTTCTTTTTTTTCTAAATCTTTATCTGCGCTTTTTTTCTGATCCTTATTTTCCATAAGCTACCTCCTGATCTCTAAGATAGCTCAAACTCCGGCTAATCTCAACCTTGCTCAAACGGCATCCAAACACAAAACAACCGACTATTTTTCAATTAGTTGTGGTAAAATTTCGATTATGATTGACCGTCGTCTAGCATCCAATTTCAACTGGCTGTACTTCCTGAGCATCCTGCTTGTATCCGTGATTGGGGTGGTCACTATCTATAGCGCCAACCATGCGCGCCCTGAAGAATTTTTTCGCGGGCTATACATCAAACAGATTTATTGGATTGGTTATGGCCTCATTGCCATGTTGGTTGCTCTGGCATTAGACTATCGTTGGTTCAGCCGCTACGCCTATCTCATTTATGCATTGACAATTATCGGGCTGGGTTATGTTTTGCTCAACGGTGTCGTGGTGTCAGGTTCTAAACGTTGGATACGCATTGCTTCGATAAGCATCCAAGTTTCAGAATTTGCCAAGATAGCCATTATCATCGTTCTCGCAAAATATTTTGAGTCGGGAAAACTTTCAGGCCAATATACCCTACGCGACCTTATCGTCCCTGCCCTGCTAACCGCTACAATAGGTGGGTTCATCGTCGTACAACCGGACTTGGGCACCACCATGATGATTCTATTTATCTTTCTTGCATTCATTGTGGCTATCGAAATCAATCATGCGACATTGATCAAGCTGTTTGTCGGCGGGCTTGCCTTAGCACCTACGCTATGGTTTGTTCTTAAGGACTATCAAAAAGCAAGGTTACACACCTTGTTTAACCCCGAGCTAGACCCTTTAGGCGCGGGTTATCACTCGATTCAATCTAAAATAGCAATTGGCTCAGGAGGATTTTGGGGCAAAGGATTATTTGCCGGTACCCAGAGTCGACTCAACTTTCTCCCGGAAAAGCATACGGATTTTATTTTTTCCGTTTTCGCGGAGGAAACCGGATTCATTGGTGTGATTCTTCTTATTTCTTTATTCGTGTTTATCATATTAAAGGGATTGAATATCGCCTTTCGTGCCGCCGATCGCTTTGGTTTTTTTCTTTCCCTGGGGCTAATTCTTTCTATAGCCTTTTATATTATTTTCAATGTCGGTATGACCATAGGAATCTTCCCCATTACTGGCCTACCTTTGCCTTTTTTAAGTTATGGAGGGTCATCCCTCATCACAAATTTTTTTGCAATTGGCTTACTGTTGAACGTGGAAATGCGTCGCACCCTCCATTAATGCTGAGTTGCCACCAACAATAGATCAACACCGAAAAAAAATAACAGCCACCATTTCCTCCCCTCTAAGGCGAGTTTTATCAGACCGTAGAGCTTTTAGCGTGTTATAATTTCTACAGTTCCCCATCTATCACAGGAAAGATTTATGCCTTCTGAAATATTCATCAATTCAAACCAACGCGAAATTCGGGTTGCCTTGATGGAAAATAGCCTGTTGGTCGAATTGTTCATCGAACATAACGCGCATAAGGGGATTGTCGGTAATATTTACAAAGGCAAAGTGACTAAAATTCTTCCGGGGATGCAGGTTGCCTTTGTAGACATCGGCCTTGAGAAAGCTGGTTTTCTCTATGTAGGGGACATCGATGTGGTAGACATGCTAGGCCTTGATGTAGATACTTTGACACCGCCGCCCCTTGATGAAGAAGACAAAGACCTTCCTTTCGAAGGAAAACCCGGCCGCCCCCACCATGACGTAAAAATTCAGGATATTCTCCAAGAGGGCCAGGAGATTCTGGTACAAATTGCGAAAAATCCTTTAGGAACCAAGGGCGCGCGCATCACCAATTACATCACGCTTCCCGGGCGGCATGTGGTCTACATGCCCACGATCAATCATATAAGTGTTTCCCGGCGAATCGAAGACGAAAACGAAAAAGAACGTTTAAAGCAACTTATCAGTGAAGTTGGCAACGATGGAGCGGGTTATATTGTCCGCACTGCGGGTCAGGATGCCTTGAGATCCGATTTCGAATCGGACGTAAGTTTTCTGCACCATCTATGGGAGAATCTGAAAAAGAAATCCGAAGACATCAGCGCACCTCATTTAGTCTACGAAGACCTCAACCTTATTTTTCGGTCTATCCGCGATCTATTCACCAATAACACCGAGCGGCTAGTGATTGACTCAAAATCAGATTACGAAAAATGTGTGGAGTTTTGTACAACTTACATGCCGCATCTATCGGATAAAATAGAATTGTATAAAGACCCGATGCCGATCTTCGATCATTACGGTCTCGAGTTGGATATCAACCGTGCATTGGGACGCACCATCTGGTTGAAGTCTGGGGGTTACATTATAATAGACCAAACCGAAGCCTTGATTGCCATTGATGTAAACACGGGGAAATATGTAGGGCACAGTGATCCGGAAGATACGATTCTTAAAACCAATCTCGAAGCTTTAAAGGAAGTGGTCTACCAACTGCGGTTAAGAAATTTTGGCGGTATCATCATTGTAGACTTCATTGACATGGCCAATGAAGAGAACAAAGAGATCGTATCGAATGCATTAAAACAAGCTTTAAAAAGTGATCGTTCGCGTACTCGCATCTTAAAAATTTCCGAGCTTGGCCTGGTCGAAATGACTCGAAAGCGTGTTCGCGAAAGTCTGGTACAGACTTTATGCGATCCCTGCGATTACTGCGAAGGAAAAGGCTATATTAAAAGTCCTTCAACCATCTGCTACGAAATCATCCGCGAAATACAACGTAGAGGTAACGACAACATTACAAGCAAGAAGCTGGAAATAAAAGTTCATCCTATTATTTACGATATGCTGTTTGAAGAAGAAAGTGGATTGCTGGAAGAAATGGAAAAACAAAACAACCTTGAAATCACTTTTACCGTAAACCCAAAGCTCCATCGAGAAAAATACTATATAGAAACCTCATGAAAAAAATCAAACTTCATAGAGTCAATCTTTCTTGGCAAATTAGCCTTGCTACAATGATTCTGGCAATATTTTTTTCAGGATGCGGAACAGCTGGAAAAAACTTTGACGAATCACTTTATTCCAATGTAGTAAAAGGAACGACTACCCACAAAGAAATTCAGGCCATGTTTGGTCCTCCGTTTAAAAAAGGTATCCAAAATGGATACGCCGTATGGACCTACGAATATAACTACGTTAACTCCTTCGGCACCGACATCATCAAGGACATGATTATCGTCTTTGAAAAAAATGGCGTGGTCAAGTCTCACCAGCTAATGACCAACACCCCCGAGTAATCCCTTCAAAATACATGTTAGGCTTCTCTTCAACGCAGTCGCGCACCCTGCATTTGACATGGATCGCATTTTTTCTGACATTTGTAGCGTGGTTCAACATGGCTCCATTCAATACAACGATCATAAATCAGTTGGGGCTGACGCAAACTGAAGTAAATATTTTGATGATTTGCAATGTGGTTCTCACCATCCCGGCGCGCATTGTCATCGGTTCTTTGACCGACCAATATGGTCCACAAAAAGTTTTTAGCGGACTCCTCCTTTTCTCAGGGGTGGTTTGCATTGCCTTTTCCCTTTGCAAAAGTTTTGAGAGCCTACTGGTCACTCGTCTACTCATGGGCGTGGTCGGCGGCGGATTCGTAGTGGGTATAAAAATGATCGCAGAATGGTTCCCACATAACAAAATGGGAATAGCTCAAGGAATCTATGCGGGTTGGGGAAACTTTGGTGCTGCCGCTGCAGCTTTCTCACTACCTCTCATTGCTCTGCCTTTTTCCATAGATATTGGCTGGAGAATTGCCACTGCTTTTTCTGGAATTCTATGCATTATCTGGGCATATTTTTATTTCCGATTTTGTCCAGACATTCCCGAAAGAAGTCCTAATTTTGAAATGACAATGCACAGCACCATCAAAGTCTATTCCAGAAAAGACCTGTTCCTACAATCTCTTATCCTACTGCCTATTTACGGTTCTCTTGCGCTTTTTGTATGGAAACTGTCTGGGCACCCCTTCACATTAATTCCTTCTCCACTATCATGGATATTGATATCGGGAGTATCGGGAATGTTTGCGATCCAGGTTTTTCGCTGTTGGCAGATCAATTTACCCTACATTAAACAATCCGACACCGGAGAGGAAAAATATTCATTCAGTCAGGTCGCCATTTTAAGCATGGTCTACTCCCTTACCTTCGGTTCCGAGTTGGCTATCGTTTCAATTTTCCCGCAATTTCTGGAAACGACTTTCTCCCTTTCAGTAGGGGTGGCAGGAATACTGGGAGCCAGTTATGCTTTTATGAATCTGGTAGCTCGTCCTGGTGGTGGCTGGGCTTCTGATCGATTCGGTCGCAAGCAAATACTCATTTTTCTCATTCTCGGTGGCATGGTGACCCACTGGCTCATCGGAGAAATAAACTCTACTTGGCAACTTCCAAACGCCATCGCTCTTGTTTTAATCGGGTCCATCTTTTTTAAAGCCGGAAATGGGGCGTGTTTTGCTGCTGTTCCTCTAATCAAAAAAAGCCTGACGGGTCAATTGGCGGGATTAACAGGGGCTTATGGAAGTGTCGGTGCCGTTTGTTTCCTCACCCTCTATAGTTTTGTATCACCACAGGAATTTTTTAAAATTATCGCCGCTTACGCTTTTCTGGTATTCTTGGCTCTGTTTTTTTTAAAACCATTTCCGTCATCTCAAAAAACCAACACCTAAAGGAGTCATTTTTCAAATGGGATTCACCTGTGGCCTGGTCGGCCTACCAAATGCTGGCAAATCAACTCTGTTCGGCGCATTGACACGCACCAAAGCACAATCGGGAAACTACGCTTTCACTACCATCGAACCAAACAGCGGCATCGTACCTGTTCCCGATAAACGTCTGGACATCATCACTAGCTATGTCCAAACAAAGAAAATCGTTCCCACAACCATGGAGTTCGTTGACATCGCGGGTTTGATTAAAGGTGCATCCAAGGGTGAAGGATTGGGCAATAAATTTCTCGGTCATATTCGCGAGGTTGACGCCATAGCTCATGTTGTGCGTTGTTTTGAGGACGGCAATGTCCCTCATGTAAGCGAGGTCATCGACCCGGCGGCTGATATCGACACGATCAATACCGAACTTATGATTGCAGATATGGAAGCACTAGATCGACGAAAAACTAAAATAGAGAAGCTTGCGAAATCCGGCGACAAAGAAGCACGTTCGCAAATGGAAGTTCTTAAAAAACTGATCGACGGCATTAATAATGGTCGGCCTGCCCGAGCCCTTACCGGACTTTCTGATGAAGATCAAAAGTTTGTTAAAAGCCTGACCCTCTTAAGTGCAAAACCCGTTCTCTATATCTGCAATGTGATGGACCCGGGGGATACGGATAACGAACTGGTTCAGAAAGTAAAAACCATTGCCGAAGAAGATGGATCAGTAGTCGTCGCGCTTGCTGGAAAAATCGAAGGTGAAATTATGGAGATGGAAGACCCTGAGGAACAGCAAATGTTTATGGAAGAAATGGGGCTTACTGAAACCGGGCTCGACCGCATGATCGCCACTGGCTATGGACTGCTGGATCTCTCTACGTACTTCACCGCAGGAGAAAAGGAGACTCGGGCATGGACAATTCCAAAAAACTCGAAAGCCCCACAAGCAGCAGGCGCTATTCACACAGATTTTGAAAAGGGTTTTATCCGTGCTGAAGTTTATACCCTCGAAGATTTGGAAAAATACAAAACCGAAGCAGCGATTAAAGAAGCCGGCAAACTACGAGTCGAAGGTAAGGATTATGTCGTTCAAGACGGCGACATCATGCATTTTCGGTTTAACGTTTGAAGCTATTTCCCCCACCCCGGCACCAGACAAGGCGGAGTTTTTCCGCCTAAAACATCTAACACATTATCCACCAGAAGATCCGCCATGCGATCGCGGGTTTCAAAACTTGCACTGCCAATATGAGGCAGAAGCATCAGGTTTTCCAGTTCTGTCATACCCTCGGTAAGAGCCGGTTCGTTTTCATAAACATCTAATGCGGCACCTGCAATTTTTCCGTCTTTCAACACTTCAACCAATGCCGCATCATCGACCACTTTACCGCGTGCGGTATGAATTAAATATGCGGTGGGTTTCATCATCAATAGCTGTTCTTTGCCAATCATATATTTTGTTTCCTCTGTGAGCGGTGCATGCACCGTCACAAAATCAGATTGGCGCAACAAATCTTCCAGCGCTGTAAATTGAGCATTCAATGAATCTTCTTTTTCGGCAGTCATGCGGTTTCTATTGCAATAGAGAACTTTCATATTAAATCCAGACGCTCGTCGGGCTACCGCCGAACCTATCTCTCCGCAACCGATCACACCCAGGGTCTTGCCATAAACATCTCCCCCCAGATACATTTTTGCAGACCATCCTTTGAAACGATTGTCGCGAGTAAATCGCTCAGCAGGAACAATGTTGCGCGCCGCTCCCAAGATCATCGCCCAAGTCAGATCGGCGGTGGTTTCGTGTAAAACTCCGGGGGTGTTGGTGACCCAGATTCCATGATTAGCAGCGTAAGTCACGTCAATATTGTTAAATCCGGCTCCATAATTGGCAATGAGCTTTAAATTTGGACCTTTATCTATAATGCCCGGGCCAATTTTGTCCGATAAGTAAGTGATCATAACAACGCTTTCGGAAGCTATTTTTTCTAATTCCGAAGCCGAAGGCGAATGATCCGTTTGATTGGTTCTCAAATCACAATGAGTGCTTAGCTTTTCCAACGCTTTTTCAGGAAACAAATTGGTGACTGTGACGACAGGCTTCACTCTAGACCGTCCTTTCAAAATTATCTGTGGTAAAATAAGAGTCTGATTTTAAAGGAAAAAGTGCTTCAAGCCCATGAAAATTTTATTCCTCGTCCCACCCGAAACTATCTCCCTTGAATCTTCGGTGCCAAAAGCACTTGAAGGTGGAAAAGGCTATTACCCAAAACTGGGATTGCTCTATGTCGCGGCTTATTATGAGCGCGAAACAGGCAACCGCCCTGATTTCATCGATTGTCCTCCTGAAAATGTTTCTCAGGAAGAACTGTCTCGGCGTGTGAAAGAAATTCAGCCTGATATGGTCGCCATGAGCATCATGACATTCAACCTACTGGATGCCTTACACACCGCGCGTGTTCTCAAACAGGAAAACCCAAATCTTAAAGTTTGCCTCGGTGGACCGCATGTGAATTTATACGCTAAAGAAACCCTGCATCTGCCGGAAATCGATTATGTGGTGTTTGGTGAAGGTGAAAAGATTTTTACCAGCTTGATTCAAGCACTGGAAAATAACGGATCTTTAAAATCCATCAACGGCCTCGGCTACAAAGCAAATGGGGAAGAGCATGTCAACCCTGCTGAAACGGAACTATTGGATCTAAACGAACTACCCTTTCCGGCACGACACTTGGTAGATATTGGCAGCTACAAACATATCATCGGCGAAGGCAGGCAGTTTTTCACCATTCAAGCAACACGCGGTTGCCCAGCGGCTTGCTCGTTCTGCGATATTCGCAAAACCAAGTTTCGCATTCGCAGCCCGGAAAGCGTGGTCGATGAAGTTGAGCAACTGGCAAAAATGGGAGTCGATGATCTTTTCTTTGTAGACGACACAATCACCATTGACAAAAAAAATGTTCTGGCCATTTGCGATCTCATTGTCGAGCGCGGCATTAAAATCCATTTCAAAATTTCTGCTCGTGTTGACACCATCAATGAAGAAGTTGTCGCGGCGTTGAAACGTGCAGGCTGTTATCGAATTCATTTTGGAATAGAATCGGCCAGCCCGAAACACCTCAAGTATCTACAGAAAGGCCAGACCCCGGAGAAAGTGGAACGCGCCTGTAAAATGACGCGGGATGCAGGCATTGGGTTCTTCGCTTACATGATGATCGGTATTCCTCACGAAACCAAAGAAGAAATGTTCGAAACCGTAGACTTTGCGAAAAAGTTGAAACCCGATTACGCACAATTTTCCATCTGCACACCCTATCCTAAAGTAGAACTTTATTTCCAAATGTTGCAGGAGGGAATCGTTCCAGAAGATTACTGGCAGGAGTTTGCGGAAAACCCATCTGCTGATTTTAAAATTAAATTCTGGAACAAAGATTTCTCTGAAGAAGAATTGCGGGAACTTCAGGATGAATGCCACGCAAGGTTCTATCGCAGCCCCACCTATCTTATGAAGCAAATCACCAAATTAAGATCTTGGGCCGACTTCACCGCTAAAGCACGTATGGGAACTCGTATTCTAACCAACCGACTCGGCATTTAACAAAAAATCATCTTCCCTCAGTTGCCGTTCCAGATTCAATCACATTTTACTTAAAAATCTCGGTGGGCTTGCCGTCAATACTGACTTGGTTTTTTTCTTCCCAGTATTTTTTCACGCCCTCTTCACCAATTTTATCCGTCCAATAAATAAGGTCACCACGATCTTCCTGGTGTTGGTAGTTCGGGACAGCAAACCCACATGAGGTTTGCGCAGATTCGATATCAAGCAAAAATATTTGTCGCGAGCCAGGATATTTGGGGAATCGGGCAATCCACTGCGACCATTCTTCATCTCTTGGATGAACAGCTCTGGCTTTTCCATAAACTCTCAAAATCAGCGGTTTCCCTTCAAACGAGCAGAACATGAGTGTCATACGAGGTAGCTCCAGCAAATGAGCCGCCGTTTCGTTACCACTTCCAGTGAGATTGAGCCATATCAACTGATTTTCATTCAGAATTCGAAGACTGTCCATCCCTTTTGGAGAAACATTGACACGGCTTTCTTGACCTGCTGTGCCCACAAAAAATATTTTCTGGTTAGTTATAAATTCCTGTAATTTCCCATCCAACTCTGTATAGAATTTACTCAATTAAAATATCCCCCTATCAATAAATATTGTAAAATTAAAATAGCTTAATTTGCAGACCAATTCCATATAGATATTTTTAAATCCAGATAAAAGCCAAAATATTTTCTGTTCGATATATTTCCATATCAGCATCAACTAAATTATAAGGCTCCTTTATTCCCGTGCATTTTCTAATAGAAAACTTCACCAGATGGTCAATACGATCAAAGTTTATGTTTTGCTCCATGTTGACCTTGATTCTAACGATTTCCTTTATCGCATTTTATTCTACGCAACAGCAGGAAAAAGAGGCTAATGAACGATTAGGGAACAAAGTTCAGGAAATCGGTGCGGTCTTTGCCACCACCATTGGAGCAAGCTTTAAATTCTTGGATTTCACCGCGCTCATTCAATCCGTAGAGAGGATGAAGAAAAATCCCGACCTATCTTATTTGGGAATCTTTGACGAACAGGATAACATCATCTCTTCCTTCAATCCAAGCGGGATAAAACTCGATCTACCCACATCTATCCATAAAAACAAATTGTTTCATGTCGGGAATGTCTGTTTTTTTTCAACACCCATTCATTTCGAAAAAGAAAAATTTGGGAATTTAATCATTGGATATTCATTGGAAAATTTGCAGGGTCAAATGCATACTGCGAAGGCTAGAACTTTGCTTGTATGTATGGTGATACTTTTGATTAGCACTCTTTTAATAGCAACGCTAAGCCAGATACTCACAAAGGATATAATAAAGTTAAAAGAAGCGGCGCAAAAATTTTCTCCCGGTCAAAAAATGCCTCCCATTCAAACCGAAAGCAAAGATGAAGTTGCAGAACTATGCACTGCTTATAACCGCTTGATCGATGAAATCAATCATGTCGTCAACAATCTTGAAAAAAACTCTGGGGAACTTCAAAGGCACTCCAAGGAGCTTGAGAAGAGAAATAGTGAACTTAAAGACTTTATCTATATCGCTTCGCATGACTTTAATGAACCCTTAAGGAAAATTGTAACCTTTGGCGATCGGCTTGAGCAATTTCTTTTAAGTTCCAATCCTAATTTCTCTAGTGAGAAAGGCTCCGAATACCTTAAAAGAATGCAGAACGCATCGCAAAGAATGAGCCTTTTGATTTCCGATCTTCTAGACTATTCCAAAGTGATTGCACAAACAGATTATGAATTTCATCCGATTAAATTGGATGACGTCATCC
This sequence comes from Nitrospinaceae bacterium, assembly GCA_029261675.1. Taxonomy (GTDB): domain Bacteria; phylum Nitrospinota; class Nitrospinia; order Nitrospinales; family VA-1; genus UBA8687. Next base: position 2,861 of record JAJDBA010000273.1, on the reverse strand, counting down.
GACAAGTATTGCAGGATTTGGAATTCAAAATTAGAAAGTCAAAAGGAAAAATCCAATTGGGCTCTTTACCTGAAGTAGAAATTCATCCCTTTCAAATACAGCAGGTTTTCACAAATTTGATTGGGAATTCACTGAAGTTTCAAAAAAATGGAAACCCACCTGTCATTGAAATCACATCGAAATCATCTCACTGTTCCAACGAAAATCCCGTTTGCAAAATATTTGTTAAAGATAATGGCATCGGATTTAATCAAAAATATATGGAAAAAGCTTTCAAACCTCTTGAACGACTAGTTGGAAGAAGCGAATATGATGGGACAGGAATGGGGCTTTCCATTTGCAAAAGAATAATCGAACGCCACGGCGGCTCAATTACAGCAAAAAGTTCTTTAGGAGAAGGTTCTACCTTTATTATTGTTTTACCCTTAAAACAGGCTCGAGAAACTTGATAGCGCGCTATACTTTCTACTCAGGACTCGTCTTGCTACAATACTTATGAAATGATTAAAATTAACGAAATTTATTTGAGCGTTCAGGGAGAATCCTCATATACGGGATTGCCCTGTGTTTTCATTCGATTGACCGGATGCAACCTTCGTTGCGTCTGGTGTGACACGGCCTATGCCTTCCATGATGGAAAAACCCAGAGTATTGATGAAACACTCAAAGAAGTAGGGAAATTTGGAGTTAACCTTGTTGAAATCACCGGCGGCGAACCGTTGATGCAAGAAGGCGTCTATTCCTTAATGAATGCACTTCTAGAAAGTCGATATCAAGTCATGCTGGAAACGGGAGGTTCTTTGTCATTGGAAAAAGTACCTCGTGATGTAATAAAGATTATGGATTTAAAATGCCCCGGTAGCGGTGAGAATGAGAAAAACAACTTGGACAATTTGAAACTCCTTGCCCCTCACGACGAGGTAAAATTCGTAATCCTAAATCGACAAGATTATGAATGGAGCCGAGACTTAATAAAAAAATATAAGATCAATGAAATCGCTCCTATTCTGTTTTCCCCTGTTTATGACAAACTTGAGTTGAAAGAAATGGTCAAATGGATTCTTGAAGACCGGCTCCCCGTTCGCCTACAAACCCAATTGCATAAAATAATCTGGAGCAAGGAGACCCAAGGGGTTTGAACCGCTAAATAGAAACCAAAAAAACCTCTAGCTAGAGCCGCAGACCCCAATTATTAGCCGAACACGCTGATATTAAGTCAGTACGCATTTTCCCTAGTATCTTGCCTTCTATTATGATCGCACAAAAAAAAATCAAAACTTTGCAATCACGGCTATTGAGTTGGTATGACGAGCAAAAACGCGATATGCCCTGGCGCAAAAACCAGGACCCTTATCGAATTCTCGTCTCAGAATTTATGCTGCAACAAACACAGGTAAAAACAGTCATCCCATATTATGAAAAATGGATGAAGTCCTTCCCAACAGCTATAAAGCTAGCCGCTGCAAGCGAAACAAAAGTACTTAAGCATTGGGAAGGTCTCGGGTATTATTCGCGTGCCAGAAACTTGAGAAATTCTGCTATTCATATCCAACACGAATTTAACGGCAAAGTTCCTGACTCAATGGAAAAGATTCTAGAACTGCCCGGTGTCGGACGTTACACAGCCGGGGCCGTCTTGAGTATCGCTTTTGACAAAAGGGTCCCTGTCTTGGATGGCAATGTAAAACGTGTGTTATCACGATTGATGCTGTTAAATGAAAATGGCAATAACAAAAAATCAGAGACGCGACTCTGGAGCACAATGGAAGATTTGCTTCCTGAAAAAAGATGTGGTGATTTCAATCAGGCTTTCATGGAGTTGGGTGCCACTATCTGCCTGCCCAAAAAACCTATATGCGAAAAGTGCCCCCTCAAACGACTTTGCGAAGCTAATCAATCTAGCAAACAGGATCTTTTTCCACCCCCAAAGACCACTATCAAAATATCCAAGGTTCACGTCAGCGCAGCAGTAATTTTTAAAAAGGGGCTTGTCTACATTCAAAAACGCAAGGCCAAAGGATTAATGGGGGGACTCTGGGAATTTCCTGGCGGAAAAATGGAATCGGGTGAAACAGAAACAGAATGTTTGCGTCGGGAAATCAAAGAAGAGCTTGGAGTTAATATCCGTATTGGAGAAAAACTGATGACTCACCGCCATAGCTATACTCGCTTTCAGGTAACGCTTCATGTCTTCCAATGCCAAATGCATTCAGGGACGCTCTCCCCTTCTGCATGTGATGACTGGAAATGGGTAAAACCAGATGAATTGGAGCAATACCCCTTCCCTGCGGCAAATGTTAGAATAATAAAATTATTAAACAAGAACTCCTGATAACCCATGACATCTGGAACCAAAGTCATTACCGTAGGAGTTGCAGCCAACCTCTTCCTTTCTCTTATTAAATTTGTCGGAGGAGTTTTTGGCAACAGCGTGGCTCTAGTTGCGGATGCTTTCCATTCTTTATCCGATCTCATTACCGATGGGGTTGTTTATTTCTCACATGGCGTGGGGCAATTACCTCCTGATAAAAATCATCCCTATGGTCATGGGCGAGCCGAGACCATAGGCACTACAGTGGTAGGACTGCTGATTATTGTCACGGGGTTGGGAGTGGCCTATGAAGCCTGGGAGATGATGACCCAAAATACAGATAAAACCCCGGGCTGGCTAGCGGCCGCCATCGCAACTCTTTCTGTCATTATTAATGAAGGTTTGTACCACTACACTCGCAAAGTCGGCGAAGCCTCAAAGAGTCCTTCGCTAATCGCTAATGCCTGGCACCATCGCACCGATGCGATTTCATCCATTGCTGCATTGATCGGTATCTTGGGCGCGTGGAACGGTATTGCCATTATGGACC
>JAJDBA010000272.1 GCA_029261675.1 Nitrospinaceae bacterium | reverse complement strand
ATTGGACTGGGGGCCGTGAATCTATTTGCTATTGCACAAAGACAGAATTAAAGTAAAAAATACGTAGTAATTATTTGAGTTTTAAATGCTAAGGGTACATAACTGTTTATTGCCAAAGCTTTTGGGACAAACTGGCAATAAAATTAAGAGACTGTAATGCTAATTAAAACCATCCAAAATGGAGGTGATTATGAAGAAATCAAACAAAACTGAAGTTGGAAATGGTTAGGCAAATTGCTAACTGGAAAACAAAAGAAATAAAAAAATAAGTTCTTGTGGATTTTAGAATAAAAAAGTTGCTTAACTCTGTGTCTACTTTTACTTGACCACATCAAGTAAGAAGGATTAGATTTTGAGATAATATTCTATCCTAAACTCATACAATGAAGAATTATAATTTAAGCTGAATCAGAACAAAACAATAAAAACCTTTTATAATTCTCTTAAACTCTTAATCTAAAAAAGATATTTACTCTAGAGAGTATAAAATAACTAAAGAAGGATGTTTAAACTTTAAATACAAATAATTGCGCAAGAAACTGTCACAGAATGGAGACTGCTTCTTGATTTTGAAACCTTTTTTAGGTCGACTTATGACTTTCTTTACTATTTTTTCGCTAATCATTATCTTTGTGACTTACAAGACTATTGTCATCATCCCACAGCATTCCGGAGTAGTAAAAGAGCGGCTCGGTAAATTCAAAGGCGTGCTGTTGCCGGGATTTCATTTCATGATCCCTTTTTTTGATCGAGTCGCCTACACGCATGAAATGAGAGAGCAAGTGCTTGATGTACCCAGCCAGAGCTGTATCACTAAGGACAACATTCAAGTAGAAGTTGACGGGATTGTTTATCTTAAGGTTATAAGTCCTGACAAGGCCAGTTATGGTATCGGGGATTATCGATTAGCCAGCGTTAACCTCGCTCAGACCAACATGCGTTCCGAGATTGGAAAGCTTACCCTGGACGAGACCTTTTCAGAAAGAGAATCTATCAACGAGAATGTGGTGCGGGAGGTTGATTTGGCCTCAGACCCTTGGGGGATCAAGGTCATGCGCTATGAAATCAAGAATATTTCTCCATCGGATCACGTTGTGGACACCCTGGAAAAGCAAATGGAGGCGGAACGCCAAAAACGAGCAGAAATTACTCTTGCTGAAGCGGAAAAACAATCGACCATAAACCTTTCTAATGCTTATCGTGAAGAAAAAATAAATCTTTCTCAAGGCGAAAAGCAAAAGCGGATGAACGAAGCTCAAGGAAAGGCCAGGGAAATTGAGATTTTAGCAGAAGCCACAGCAGAGGGATTGGGGCAAATATCTGCTGCTATTGCAAAGAAAGGGGGACAAGAAGCGTTACAGATGCAGATCAGCGAACATTTCATCGAAGAATTGGGAGAAATCCTTAAAACCGCTGAGGTCTCGGTTGTTCCTAATAATCTGGCCAACCTCAAAGGATTCTTTGAAGGGATAAATCAGGTCGGTCATAGCCTTTCAAACAAAAAGGAGGTTTAAATGGAATCAACATCCTTTGATTTTTGGACTGTTTTCAATGTGGTTGTATGGGGCATTTTATTTTTGTTTTTGATCATCCAACTCGTCCGCAGTATTCGCCTGGTGCCAACCAAGTCCGCTTATGTAGTGGAGCGTTTGGGTCGCTATAGCCGTACTTTAGGACCTGGTTTTCATGTGCTGTTTCCTTTCATCGATAAAGTGAGATACATCCAGAACTTAAAAGAAACCACGATTGACGTACCACCACAAGTCTGCTTTACCAAAGACAACGTGAAAGTCGTAGTCGATGGAGTGATGTATGTCGTGGTTCATGATGCGGAAAGGGCCAGCTATGGTGTGATCGATTATTTTGTTGCAGCAACTGAATTAGCTCAGACCACTACCCGTTCCATTGTGGGGCTGTTAGATCTGGACCGTACCTTTAAAGAGAGAGAGCATATCAGTTCCAGGGTAGTCGAGGTCTTAAGCGGGGTAGGACAATCTTGGGGAGTGAATGTATTGCGCTATGAAATTAAAAATATCGCTCCTCCAAAAAGCGTGCAGGAAGCCATGGAAAAACAGGTAACTGCTGAGCGTCAAAAGAGAGCAACAATTTCCGAATCAGAAGGTTTTATGCAAAGTCGCATAAACCGCAGTGAGGGTGTAAAAATCGAGATGGTGAACCAATCGGATGGGGAACGTCAAAGAGTCATCAATGAAGCAGAGGGTAAGGCTGCAGGAATTTTGGAAGTGGCAAAGGCAACAGCAGCCTCCATTGAAAAAATCGGGCAATCTCTAGCTGGTGAAAACGGAGCTGACGCGCTTTACCTTCAGCTAAGCCTGAAGTACCTCCAGAACTTTGCCTTGATAGCGAAAAGTGAAAACAAGGTCGTCATCCCCGCTGATGTGACGGATATGAAAGCTATGCTCGCTCAATTTGAGGATCTAAAATTGAAGACATAGTAGGCAGCTCATGGACAACATTGCAAACTTTTGGTTGGCCTTCGGAATAATCTTGATGCTGCTTGAGTTCCTCCTGCCAGGTATGGTAGTGGTCTTTTTGGGAGCTGCCGCAGTCTTGGTGAGTCTGGCTATGGGCTTAGGTTTACTCGAAGGAGTTCTCTCTTCCGTGACAGCTTGGTTTATCAGTTCTATTGTATTAACTTTGGGACTTCGGGGAGTAGTGTTAAAATTTATTCCAACTGGCGACGTTTCGGTGGCTGTACTTGATGAACAAATCGATAGTTATGGCAAGATTGTTTCTGTTGCTGAAGAAGTCGGCCTTGAGGAAGGGGGAAGGATTTTTTTTCAAGGCAGCACCTGGCCTGCTATCACCGAAAAAGAGCATATCCCAAAGGGAGCCAAAGCAAGGATTCTTACCAGACTTAATGTTACCTTTGTAGTGGAACCGGTCAATGAGATTGATCTTTTAGAAGATGACCTGGAAAAACAAAAGGAACTCTGAACCTGCTTTTTACAGGTTCTCGATAACCTCATTTTTATTCCACAGCGAAGTTTTTATCCATAGACTATCCAACTAAACAGGTTTTTGATTTCCATTGCTGATCGGCGCAGATAGTTTATTATCTTATCCAAAAAAGCTGAATCTTGCACTCTATAGCATTTCACTTTAAAGTAGAAATGCCAAATGAATTAAGGGGACACCTTACTTAATTATCAGTTTTCTGTTAATTA
>JAJDBA010000271.1 GCA_029261675.1 Nitrospinaceae bacterium | reverse complement strand
AAGCCCAAATTCAATCCATCCGTTCTTCCCTGGATATTCAGGAGGAAAATGCCTCGGGTATTTCTTCCCTCAAACAGCTGTTTGAGAATGTATCTCCCGGTTTTCCTTTGGTGGTAACGCGCGATAAATTCCTTCACCTTTATTTTGATTTCCCAGGTTTGGGATCAGAGCAAATCATTTCTCCCTATGATTTGATAAACCTTGATTCTGGGAAAAACTGGGAGCGGGTTTTATTAAAACGATTCGGCCCTTGGATAACCCTTCAGTTTCTTGACCCTAAAAACATCCCAGTCCATGAAATATTCTTATCCGTTGATACGATATCGCAAGTCCACGCTACTCGTTCCATAAAGCGAGGGACACTTGAAGATTCCGATTTTAAGCAAAATCGTATCTTTAAGATTGATGAAGTATTACCTGTATTAAAAAGTCTGGACTCGGTTACCCAAAAGGCAGTTTTTCCTGAACCTCGCTGGTTTTTAGAAAAAAACTATCATATCTCCCGGGTCGGAATTACTGATGTTGTGACAGGTGGGGAACAGCATCTTGTATTTGGAATTGAATACGATACGGATTACTACACGGGTGTTTTATTCATACCCGTTGCTTTGGAACTGGCTAATAACATAATGTCTCAGATGGACAGGTCGGATGTTTCAGGTTTGGCTGAATCGCAACCTTCGTTTGAGGTGAGTCCTTGATCGCCCGTTTTCTGCAGTTTCTGAATCTAGTGATTGTCACCCTGATTCTTGTTTCAATTTTAACTGTTGGAGGTCTTTATGTTTGGTTGAGTAAAGATCTGCCACAGCTTCCGCAAAGCTTGGAACACATTAACTTAAGCCTTCCTACTGAGATATATTCTGCTGATGGTGAACGGATTAAAGTTCTTGGGGAAAGGCATCCTGTAAGTTTCGAAGACGTCTCACCTGATTTTTTCAAGGCAATAATAGCCGTTGAAGATTCGCGATTTTATAGCCATAGCGGAATAGATCCTCGAGGTCCTATAAGGGCATTGCTAACTAACTTGCGAACTAAAAGGATTGCTCAAGGGGGTAGTACGATAACCCAACAGCTATCTAAAAACTTATTTTTTTCTTTTGAGCGTAATTGGATTAGGAAAATTAAGGAACTGCTGATTGCATTCCAATTAGAAGTTACTTTTAGCAAAGAGCAAATTCTAGAGGCCTATGGTAATCAGATTTACTTTGGTAGCGGGGCATATGGGGTAGAAGAAGCTGCCCAAACTTATTTTAAAAGAAGGGCTCGGGAGCTAACTCTACTACAGGCTGCCATGCTAGCTGGCCTGCCCAATTCTCCTAATAATGCTAATCCGTTTGTACACTATGAGAAGGCAATGAAGCGAACGGATTATGTGTTAAGGCGAATGGTTTCAGAAAAGCTGATCACAGATAGCAAAAGGGAGGAAGCGCTAAACTCTGTACTTGATTTGGCGAGCCCAAAAATCGAATCCAACCCTAACCTTTACTTTGTGAATGAAGTACTGACGAAACTTGAAAAAGATTATGGAAAAGAATTTGTGCATTTTGGCGGGTTGAAGATTATTACGACATTGGATACGCGATATCAGCAATTTGCTTTGCGTGGGGCCCGCAATCATCTGGAAGCTTTGAAAGGGAGAATAAAAAAAGAAACTGGATCAGAGAAATTGCAGGTGGCTCTTGTAGCGATTGAAAATAAAAGCGGGGCGGTCAAAGCTTTATTAGGAGGGAGAAACTATTCCCATAGTCAGTTTAATCGAGCCATTTCAAATAACAGACTGCCAGGGTCTTCTTTTAAGCCCTTTGTTTATTTGACAGCGATGGAAACCTTAGGCTTTTCCCCAGCAACTGTCGTCGTTGATGAGCCTATCACAATAGAAATTCCCGGCTCAAAGTCTTGGGAGCCACAGAATTTTGATAAAGAATTTGCTGGAAGTATTGTGCTTAAAAAGGCTCTGTTGAAATCTATCAACGTTGTATCCGCTAAACTCATGCAGCAGGTCGGACCGGAAAAGGTCATTCGCACTGCACGAAAGTTTGGGATTAAAAGTCCTTTGGGAAAAAACCTCTCTCTTGCTTTGGGAACTTCGGGAGTTGCGCCTCTCGAAATTGCATCGGCATACAGCGTGATAGCAAATCTTGGAATATATAATGAGCCTTATCTGATCCAACAAATAGAAGATTTTCAAGGGAACCGCCTTTATGAGCATTTTTATCAAGGGGTGCAACAGTTCTCACCTGACACGCTTTACCCACTGTTGGATATGATGCAGGGGGTTGTCGAAAGAGGGACGGGAAGAGTTATCCGAAGGATGGGGTTCAAGCACCCGGCAGCAGGAAAAACGGGTACCACGAATGATTTTAAGGATGCATGGTTCAATGGATTTACAAAAGATATCTCGGCATCGGTTTGGGTTGGATACGATGATAACGACTCAATGAAAACAAAATCGGGGAAAGGTTTGACGGGGGCGAGTGCGGCTGCACCTATATGGGTGCATTTTATGCAAAAAGTCCTTGCTGGTAAAACCAGGGTCAAGTTTCCGGTTCCTGAGAATATTAAATTTGCTACGGTTGATGTGGAAACGGGACGTTTACCCGGTGAGTTCTCTCTTGAAAAAATTCAAGTGGCAGTCAAAGAGGGTGTGGATCTTTCCCCTTTGCCAATTGTAGATACGGAACTGGAAAATGAGACAAGGACTGAAACAGAAACTCAAACAAAATCTATTGAAGCCCCTTCAAACCCCTAAGTAAATATGTTGTTTCAAACTCTTAAATTTTATTTGGCTAGATTGACGGTGTCGATCTTTCTGGTTTTTGGAGTAGGGTTTTCGGCCCTTTATTTTCTCCATGAAGTGGCTCTGCCGAATGTCATGTTTGATGATTTTGCCATCCAGTGGTCCATTTTTCTGATTTGCCTGTTTTTCGGTTTTGTTGGCTACGGGATGCTGGGCGAACAAAGATTCTATAATTCACTGCACCGTTTAAAAAATATTTCCCCAAAGTCGGTTGTTAAAAATATAAAAAGCCAGTTTGAAAGTTTAATTGAGTTCACCTACTCCTCCTATTTTTTACCTGCTACTGGAAAACGCTACCGTAATTTAAGCGTCTTGCAATATGCGGATTACCTTCTTTCTATAGGGGAAGAAACGCCAAAAGCATTAAATGTTTATGTACAGGCATTTATTCAAAGTCCGCAGAACTCGCGCTTTCGAAAGCCCCTTTTATCCATTCTGAATCGAGGCCAGGAGTTGAATCCGCAGGAAATGGATTTACTGCTCATTATGTTTCAGAAAGAAGAGAAGCACGACCCTGTTCTCATCTCCTATTTAGCAGGATTATTTCTAAAAGCCCGACAATGGTCGGGACAAACAGAGCCTCTATTTTTAAGCGCTCTGGAAGAGAAGAGTGAACTTTCTGCCGAGATTGTCAGGTTTGTCTTGCCCATTTATTTAACCCATCAACGGACAGATGTGCGAGCCTTGAAGTTTTATATTCAAGCTCTGGAATTCTCTCCCCCTGAAGAAGGTCAGCTGAAAACCATTTTGGCACAATCATTTTGTGACGGAAATCTTATAGGGGTCTCTCCAGATTTGCATAGAAAATGTGAAGAAATATTTTGTCAATTACCCGAAGCTAAGCAAACTGAGTTGAAAACGAAGTCTGACGAGACCCGGATCGAATACAAGTTAAAAAAAATAAAACTGTTCAGAAAAGAGGATTTGCAGGACCTGAAACATTTAAAAATTGAAATGGGACTGGTTGCGTCCAAAGTTTCCCTACTATGGGATGGGCTGGCATGGTTCGCACGGATTATTAAAAATATTGGGAAGTGGATGTTGTTGCGAGTTCTGGATAGTGTTTTTCTATTTGGGAAACTTCCTTTGAAAATTAAGCTTGGTAGTTTTGCAATAATTTTAGTGTTTATCCTTGTTGGACTAGGGTTTAAGGAAATATGGTTTCCAATTAAGGGCCAGGGAGATTTTATTCCTCAGAAGAGGGCTTCTACTGCAACGGATTCATCCAAAGGCAAAGAAGACAACCGGGTTTATACGGTGCAAATTGCGGCAGTGGTATCAGCAAAGCAGGCGAATAAGCTGGTGAAAAGATTGAAGGGAAAAGGGGTTAAAGATTTGTATATCGTTAAATCAAAACGAAGATCGGGTGGCCATTGGTATAAGTTAAGAGTGGGGCAATTTACATCAAAAAGTAGAGCGAGTGAATTTGCCAACCAACTTGTTGCGGTAAAAACAGTGAAAAATTATTTTGTAATCTCCCTTCCTAAAAAATAATTTTTTAATCAATTTGTTGTTGGTTCTTCTGTTTTTTCTAAGTCAGTTAAAATCATTAAATTCAAATTATATTTAACTTCAGGAGCTGGGTTTGAATAACCTGAAAGCATTTCTTCCATATATTCGAAAATACCGCAGAGAATTTCTGCTAGGTATTTTTTCTTTGATTGTTGCAGATTGTATGACACTTGTGGTTCCGTGGTTAATAAAAGAATTTGTCGATCTTCTTCCGCAAAAACCGGCAGTCGAGTCATTGTTAAAGTATGTTCTTTTTTTGTTTTTGATTTCATTGGTGCTGGTGGTAGGGCGTTATGGATGGCGTAAATATATGTTTGGCCTTTCCCGAAAGATTGAGTTCGATATTTTAAATGACCTTTTCAGTCATCTGCTTAGTCTAGATAGATTGTGGTATCAGAAACAGAAGACCGGAAATATTATGTCTCGCGCTACAAACGATCTAAGGGCGGTTCGTGAGTTTTTTGGTCTGGGTATTTTGATTCTGATTGATGCTGTTTTCGTTATTGTCATGGCCGTGACTATGATGGTCTGGATTAATATTGAATTGACTCTTAAGGTTTTTATTCCTCTACCAATCGTTTCTATTCTGTTCTTTTCCTTTGTCAAAGAAATTGGAAAAAGACATGAGGCCGTACAAGAACATTTGTCGAAAATCACCGAACATGTACAGGAAAATCTTTCTGGTATACGAGTGCTGCATGCGTTTGTGCAGGAAGAGAATGAGAAGGATAAGTTTAAGAAATTAAATCAGGAATACATTCAAAAGAATCTCCGAGTTACCCAAGTGTTTGGAGTATTTACCCCTACTATGGTTTTTGCGATTGGGATTGCGGGCATGATTTCTCTTTGGATGGGAGGGAGAGCTGTGATTGCCGATGACATTACTTTGGGTTCGTTTGTTGCTTTTAATGGATACCTGATGCTTTTGTCTTGGCCGATGATGGGGATTGGTTATGTCTTTAATCTGACTCAGAAAGGCCTTGTGGGCATGTCACGAGTCAATGAGATTTTTTTGGCGAAGTCCTCAATTGAAGATAAAGGTGGGGATTATACCCCTGCTAGTAAGGGTGATCTTAAAATCTCGGGCATTCGATTTAAGTATCCAGATGAGGCTCAAGAGGCCTTGAAAGAGATCGATCTCACAATATCCTGCGGACAAACCCTCGGTATTGTTGGTGTGATTGGATCGGGCAAAACGACTTTAGCAAAATTATTATTGCGATTTTATGATCCTGACTCAGGTGATATTTGGATTGATGGAAAATCAATTCAGGAAATGCCCTTAAAAGGGTTGCGAGATTATATAGGCTATGTGAGCCAAGAACCTTTTCTTTTCTCAACATCCATTCGAAATAATATCGCGTTAGGAAGGGAAAATGAGTCCGATTCTGAGATCGAACGAATTGTCGAAATTGCAGGAATGGCTTCTGACCTAGAGAGCTTTCCTGACCACTTGGAAACTATGATCGGAGAAAAAGGCGTCACCTTGTCTGGAGGTCAGAAACAAAGAATAGCCTTGGCCCGCGCTTTATTTAAGAAGCCTCCTTTATTAATTCTTGATGATTCATTTTCCAATCTGGATTCTGATATGGAAGAGGAGTTGTTACGCAATTTAAAAATACATTTCAAAGATACGACAAAAATAATAATATCCCACCGCCTCTCTACGATTTTGAATGCTGATAACATTATTGTTATGGAAAATGGAAGCATTTCTGAACAGGGAAACCATTCTCAACTCGTAAAATCGGGGGGTATCTATGCAAGTTTATTTCAGAGCCAGGAGTTGGCTAGAGAAATGGAGATCATTCTTTAATGCTCCAAAGCGAAGGTCATCGATATAAAGATTGGGTTTTGTTTAAACGGGTTCTTGCCCATTTAAAACCTTATTCGAGCTTGGTTGTTCTTGCCATCTTACTCCTTTTAGCTGTTTCGGTTTTGAACCTTGCCGGTCCTTACCTCACTAAAGTTGTTATTGATGATCATATA
>JAJDBA010000270.1 GCA_029261675.1 Nitrospinaceae bacterium | reverse complement strand
CGCCTCCACCATTTTCAGATTCAATACAATCCAAAGAAGTCCAGAACCCCATGGAAACATGGGGTTTTTCTTGTTTTAGGGTCCAGAGCGGGGTAGTATGGTTTAACTAAATCCTACTCTTTTTGGGGGCAACTATAAGGGCCTAAAATCCCCCAAAATTGTTGCCCCCAAAATGCCGCTAACTACTAAAATCATTGAAGAAGCCCCGCCCGGAATAAACAACACGGGAATCCCGACGAATAAGCCCTACAAAATTTATGATTCGGGCGGACTATTCCTGCTGATAGCTCCGGCTGGTGGTAAGTGGTGGCGACTCAAATACCGGTTTGGCGGTAAGGAAAAATTGATATCCCTGGGCACCTATCCACTGGTGTCCCTTACTGAAGCTCGACAAATGCGAGATACCTACCGCGCCATGCTTGCAGATGGCACTGATCCCGGAAAACTTATCCGGGATGAAAAAGCGGCTCAACGCGCAGAGGAAGCTCGGCAATTGGCCGCATCCAGATTCACTCTCGAAAACGATGGCGGACTTTCCCTTCGGCTAGGTAAACGTTTTCTCTCCTTAACTCCTGTTGAAACTGCTGAACTTCACACCTTTTTAGACGCTTCCCGTAGAACTACCTCAAGGAGACATCATGCCTCTGACTGACACAGCTATTCGCAAAACTAAACCCGAATCAAAATCCGTCAAACTGTACGATGAACGTGGATTGTTCCTACTGGTGAGTCCAAAAGGCGGTAAGTGGTGGAGATTCAAATATCGATGTGATGGAAAAGAAAAGCAACTATCCCTCGGGGTTTATCCTGATGTAAGCCTGAAAGATGCCAGGGAGCGTCGGGACGATGCCCGCAAGTTGGTCGCCAAGGGTATCGACCCAAGTGCAAACCGCAAAGCCGAAAAAGAAACAAGTGGTGGAAAGAACTGTTTTGAAGCAGTCACACGGGAATGGTTTGCCAAATACTCCCGCGATTGGTCAAAAGATCATGCCAACAGAATCATCCGTCGTATGGAGCGTGATGTATTCCCCTGGATTGGTGAAAAACCAATTGGTGGAATAAAGGCACCGGAACTGCTTTCCGTTATTCGTCGGATCGAGGACCGGGGAGCCTTGGAAACGGCGCATCGTGCACTGGGAAACTGTGGGCAGGTCTTTCGCTATGCCGTTGCGACCGGGCGGGCAGAGCGAGACCCCTCCACAGACCTTCGAGGGGCATTGCCTCCAGCCAAGGGCGAACACTTTGCAGCGGTCACCGAACCCAAACAGGTCGCCGAAATATTAAGAGCCTTGGATAGCTATGAAGGTTCGATTACTGTGGGTTGTGCCTTGAAGCTTGCTCCCTTGGTATTTGTGCGACCGGGGGAACTGCGACAAGCCCAATGGGAAGATATTAATTTTGAGGAAAAGGAGTGGCGTTATCTGGTTTCTAAAACCAACACCCAGCACATCGTTCCTTTATCCAGGCAGGCGATAGAAGTTTTGCAGGAAATCCGACCCATAACCGGCAAAGGACGCTTTGTATTTCCAGGAGCAAGAAGTAAGGATAGGCCCATGAGTGACAACGCCATTCTTGCAGCCATGCGTCGCATGGGAATCGAGAAAGAAGAAATGACCGGGCACGGTTTTCGCGCCATGGCCCGAACAATCCTTGATGAAGTCTTAGGATTTCGTCCTGATTTTATCGAACACCAACTTGCCCATGCCGTGCGCGATCCCAATGGTCGTGCTTACAACCGCACCGCCCACCTACCTGAACGCAAAAAGATGATGCAAGCCTGGGCCGACTATTTGGACAAATTGAAATCCAGCATTGAAGTTATTCCAATTAAAAGAGGGGCATAGTTTAAAATCAGCACGCTTTTCTTAAAATATTCTTTCGCCCTTTCCTCCTATATTGTTCCCATTAGCCTAATCCAACAAATGAATCTCATTAGGACATTTTTTCGTTTTTAGGATAAGCTTAAGAGAGCTAATTCCTTCCTATTGAGGTTCTTTTCTATGGCCCGTCAATTTTCTCCCACCCAGTTTTTCCGCCGAGTTCCGAAGACCTTACTCGGGCGATATTTTCAAGAAAAAGAAGGGATTTTGGAAGACCTCGATTTCTCCAAGCTTGAGGGAAAAGCAGAGGATACCATCTTCCTGGCATTCCTCACCCTCCCGGATGATCTGAAGTCACGGATGGAAGCTGAGTTTCAGGACATTGACATTATGGCGTGTTCTACGGGTATTTCTGCCCTTATAGATGAAGCCAGTTTTCACAGAAACAACGAAGATTCTAACTTTCCTGAGACTATCGCTAAAATCGACGGGTTTCACGGCAAGGTTATGTGGACCTTTCTGGAGCATCCAAATTACTGGACCGGAGCCACGTTGTTTCTACACTCTGACAATATCTCCGACTCGCTTTGGAAAAAACGCAATGACCTACCCCACTTGCCACCCTGCGTTGAATCCGAAGATACCGAACGGCTGGAAAAAGCCATTAGCGAATATTTTCATACAAGGGAAGGGCGGGGACGCAATTGTAAGGTTGAAGTTTTCCGTCGGAATGAGAAGGAATATTTCTTTGCCTACCCGGAAGATTATGCGCATTCAGGCGTTGAATGGGTAAGTAACGACCTCGCCACGCGATCCCGCAATCCTGCTTTTGAGATTATTTTCGTTTACACGCAGTCCGAGGGTTCACTGGATATCTATGCACCACGAAACACCAAAGCTGTCCCAAAATTACAGAAGCTATTTGCCAAAAGTATTCTTGGAATAGATAACCTTGAGGACTTCATAAAAGACCCTCGGGTGTATCAACTAGACCCACTAGCGAAGCGGGATTTCATATTTAATTTCGGGCCGGAATCCGGTATTGAGGAGGTGGCAGTGTGCAAACTTCGCCTGAATTTGAAGACCGGAGATAAGCGCAGGATGATTCTGGAGGCCAACCCCGATAGTAACCCGAAAGCGGTTTATGATTTTTTGGATGATATCAATCCCCCTCCTTACCATGTCACACAAGCCAGAATAAAAGTCAGTTTCATTCCAACGCCAGGAACACGGAGCCGGACGCGAAGCTTTGACATTAGCTCCCCAAACAGTTGCGCCCTGCGTCACGACGGACGCGATCTTGCGATTCGAAAAATGCTGATCGCATCAGGAATTGAACCGGTGTCACCAGAGCCTGAAGAGAAACAAAACGCCGCATGACCCTCGATGAAGTATTACAGGAATTGATCCAGCATCTTGAATCAGGAGACAAGGTTAATATTGGCTGGGAGCAAATGCGCTATTGGCCCGAAGGCGCGATTGAAATCTTTCAGGAAGCGAAATGGATTGCGCCATCAAACTCCGCCAAAACCGTTGTGTGCCCCGGTTGCGAAGAAAACTGTTTCATGCCGGTTCATGTCAGGCAGTCGCCCAAAGGGGAAACGCTGGCGTTTGTTGCTTGTGATGTACGGGACGATATGGGGCGGATTCCAATCCCGCTCGACCATCTGAACCAATGGCAGATCACGCCTTATCAGGTAGCCCGCTGGATACACAAAGCACTCGGTTTGAAAGGTCAGCCAAAGCGCGATGCAAAGGCCGAGACTATCAGAATCGGGACCATGCAGGGCAGAAAGGAATCCGGTGATCTCTACCTGACCACAACAAATCCCATTTCCTTCCAGGTGGCATCTGGAAAGCCGATTCCATTTGGCGACGTTGCCTATATGAAAGGTCAACAACCGGCATTGGACGTGTCTGTATTAAAACGGTTGGTGGATCGATCCGCAGGGGCAGAAAAACAGGAATATGAACCATCTGTTGTAAGGCGCGAAGCCAGAAAGCTTAAAACTCAAGAACGACATAAAAGCTGGCAGAAAGCTTGCCGAGAATTAGAAAAAGAACACCCGGAATGGTCGGGTGAGCGAATTGCCTTTGAAATTTCAAAAATGGAAATTGGTAAAGGGGTAGAGCCTGCAACTATCCTCAGAAAGATGAAGGAGTAAATTGTTTCTCTATGACGTTCCCTCGGAAGAAAACAGAAACAATGAAATTGTCAAAAAGTTTTGTGCTGTTGATAATGTATCAATGGGAATAGTCACCTTTTGTTATATTGGTTGAGTAGGGCTTCTATTTCATTAACAATCTGTTCCTTCAAGGATTTGGGTTTTAGCACTTTAGCCAACGAACCAAAGCTAAGGACCCAGGGGACCACCTGCTCCAACGCGGAGACGGTCATGCTGAATTGGATAGTGCCGTCTTTAAGCTTCTTTATCGATTGGCTCTTATGCCATTGCCGTGCGGTGATAGCGGTTTCCAAGTCTGAATCAAAATTGATTACCACCTTATGGCTCTCTTCCTCCCATTTAATCAAACCAAAAGCACCATCAACATAATCCTCAGGTGAATATTTGGGCGGATATCTGAACTCTTTCCGGGTTTTCTGGGTTTGTATAATGCGCTCTGCGGCAAATACCATCACCTTCGGTCCCTTATCACTCTTGGCAATCAAGTACAGACCATTCCTGTATTGAAGGAGCGTGTAGATATTCAACTCATGCTCTTTACCTTGTTTGGAACCAGGTGATTTATATTGAACCTTGAGTGACTTTCTATATAGCAGGGAGTGGAGGCAGTCCTTAATGATTTCTGATTTTTTACTGTAATCCTTTGGCCATTCGTTAATTGAATAAATTTTCTTATCCAAATTTACAAACAGTTGCTTGTCGGGTCCCTTTAGAAAAGAGGCAGACATCTTGGTGAGATATTTTTCTAATTGAGTGCCTTTGAGAAAGCGAAGCATGGAGTGGGCAAATTGAAGTGAAAGCACATGCCCAACGGTGTCCGTATCCTCTATATCCAATGGTTTAAGAAAAACCCTTCGATCAGGCCCCCGACCCGTCACTTGGACTCTGGTCTGGTCTTGAGAGTCATGCAATTCAGGAATGTTCTTTAGCTCCTGGATAAAGACTCGAAGAGCACGGTCATTTACTTCCAGGCCATCTTTGAGGAAAGAATAGGAAAGGCCGCCTGGATCAGTCAACAACAGGTAAGTCACCTGAGCCATTTTCTGACGTGGAGTAAGCATGCGTTATCCTGGTAATTTTATATATTGAAGATTATTTTCAGAAAATTATATATCAGTAAACGGCAGTATTTCTACCCTTCCTTTGATTGCGGTTTGAAATAAAGAATGGGAGAATCAGAGCTTTGTATGGCCACTCTCTGCAAGTGAAAATAGTAAGACGGCCCTCAAAGCCCCCCAAATTTCTTTTTCATGGAACTTTCCGGAAGGCAGGACATTCAATCCTTAAAGAAGGTCTAAAACCCATGAGCCGTCAGTATGTGCATTTGTCCGAAAATAAGGAAACCGCACTCCGGGTTGGGGAACCCAGGGGAAAGAAACTCCTAGGGTTACAGATCGAGGCCCTAGAGGCCAGCAGACAGGGAATCCAATTTTATTCAGGGAATAAAGCTATCTCGTCAGCTGATTTTGTTCCTGAAAAATATATAATACTCTGCCTCCGATGGGAAGAAGGCTAGGGCCGGTCTGAAATTTCATCAATCAGCTCTCCTTGTCCATGAGTAATACTCTGAACTTGACTCAGGGAGTATCCGCCCCATCTTACCTGTATTATATATAATAAAATCATGGTCAAAACTTTCAGCTCCTCTGTTTTGGGTGTTATATAAAGGTTGATTGGCCACTATTAGTAATTTTTCGATATCGGCAATAAATTTGGCTAGTGCTTTCGGAGGTTTTTCATATGATTCCCCCTCGTCATCATACCAGTCATTCCAATTATCGAAAAAACCAATCGAACCCAGATGAATGGTGACCTCATCATACTCATCCTCCATCCAATAATCATGTTGGGCAAGGCGGATTCCAGTATTTTGACATTCTGTCTTTCCAACATATAGGGGAATTTTTGGCCCAAATACCGGATGGGTTCCGTAAATCTGATAAAGTACATAACCGGCGTTCGTGATATCTTGTGCTTCCTTCAATTTATATGGCCCCGTCCAATGAATATTGATTATTTCCATTTGCTTCTCCTTTTTACTTCGTAATTTCTAAACACTTCCAAACCGCTTGCACGTATTTATCTTTTGAGGGTTTTCGCCTTTCTGATTCTAAGGTGGATTGCAATGCCCTATTCTTATATATGTGAATTCCCTTGTCAAAGGAACAATTTCTCTCTGTAATATTCGTGGTGTAAATGCAGAAAAAATCCCTGGTGGAAGGATTAAGTTTTCCTTTGCTTAAAAACCGCCACCGTTTCTTAAATAATCCAAGTGTGAAATTGCTGAATTCAGTGTGGCCGGGATTAAAAACTATGTGGTGTGGCAGGGAGCGAAGCTTCTTTTCAATATCCTTCTCCAGGCTAAAACGAAATTTGGGCTGTTTCATATTTTTTGGGTTGTAAAGGATATTGGTTTCCCCACAAACTAGAATTAAAAAGCTTAAACCATCAATTTTGATTATTCTTTTTTTGGATAATATGTCGCTAACCACCTTTTTATATGCTTCTGATGGCTTTCCTCCAGCCTTAGGGTTTCCTCCGGCTTGAGGGCTTGTAGCAAACTGCTGTCTTATTCCGGTTGGTATTGCCTTCCCTCTTTCAAATGCATAAATTCCATAGGGCGGTTGGGCGGGTTTAAAATCTACATTCTTCCTATGGTTAATTGTGGTGAATTCCCCGATGACTGAAATTCCAAAAGTTTTTGATAATTTTTGGATTTTCCGGATTTCCTTTTTGAGTTGAGTAATGTTTTCGTTCTCATCGTATACAAACATCCAGCCGGGAAATAAGGCATGGGTGCAACCCGCCTTGTTAGCATCGGAAAGAATGCGTTCTATTAATTCGTGCCGCTCCCTCCTGAATAATTTGAACTTGGCAAATCTATCCCTACCGCTGTTTTTTGGGTGAGGGAGCATTTCCAAGTAAAACGATATGATGGCAATTTTGTTCATTTGGGATCACACATTAATTAACAGATAAAACCTATTGGATTATTGGTTAACTTTAATCTTGCCTCTTGAAGAAGGACATCCCATGCCCAAGCGGGGCTTAAGGTTCACTTCAGCAAGAGGTGAGCCTGTTCGGCCACCACATAGAAATCTCCGGGCGTAAGTCTGAAAGTTCCCCTTGGGTTTTCTTCACATTTTATTTAAACCTCATGATTTTTTTCATACATTGAACATCAAAATATCTAAAGTAACGGCACTTATACTGCCGGTTATTATTCTTTAGCATTTGGCTATAAATTCCAAGAATGGCATTTTTTCTGCCTACAGATTCGATAGATTAATTTGGAAATCTAATTTTTATGGAGAAAGACCATGATCCTGAGACAAGGAAATATTCTTTTAAGAAAGGTTTACCGGAAACCAAAAGGGCAACCGATCCCTAATATAAAAAGAATTAACAGGTTGATTCTTGGAATGGGAGAGACCGGAGCGCACGTTCATGCTGTTGTGCACGATGGTGATGCCCGCCTGCTTCGTAATTCCAAGGGGCGAACTTGGCTTGAAGTTCCAACCTCTGCTGTGCTTAAGCATGGGGAGCCGGTAACTCTGGAAGGAGGGGATCATGATGCCATTTCTCTCAAGTCGGGAATTTACGAGGTGATCCAACAGCGGTTCTATATTCCCGGAGGGAATGCTTATGCTTCAGATTAGCCAGAAAAATTTTTCCGAGTATAGAGAAAGATTGATTGGCACTTTAAAGGGGTGGTTTGAATGTTCTTTAAAGTCCGATCCTGTCAACAGGAAATCTGTCAAAGGGAATCTGAGGAAAATTCACTCTGAATTGGGTTGGTCAAACTTACAAGTCGTTTGGTTAGATTCCCCTTATCAGGCAGCCCTTGCAGCATTTATTCTGCATAATATTCCCCTGTCAAGAGTTCTAGTTGCAAATGGTTCATTAAAAGAAATTTCAAAAATTATCAGGATTCAAACTTTAAAGGCCGTTGCTAAAAGCCATCCCAGTCTAACAAATAGGGTAACTAACAGATTTAAAAAACTTAGGCCTGGATCAGAGACGATAGCCTGGACCGAATATGCTGAGGTGGAAGCGCGGCAGAATTGGGAAAATATATGTTTAACAGAGCCCGCCATCCAAAATCAATATGCACTCCATCAACAATTAGAGATGGACACATTTTCATATTTGTGGAATGCGACAAAACTTCTTACCGGAAAGGAAGCCTTTTCCTTGCGTGAAGGGATAGATCAAGTTTCCAATCAATTTTATTTGAATTCTGCGCATCGAATGGTCCCATACGGCAATCTAGTTATTGGAAATACTTTTATTGAGTCAATTTATGGGGAATTATTTTCAAAATGGGTCAATCATGCTGAGCATTCATATGTCAAGAATTTGAAATCTATATTTCAATCGGTGGATTATTGGTGGCTTTTTTTTGGACTGGGGATTGTGTCCGGGCCTCCAGAGTTTGTGAAGCGGGATGAGCAGGGTCGGCTCCATTGCACAGATGGAATGGCTATTCGTTACCCTGATGGATGGGGAATTTATGCCTGGCATGGAAGGCGGATTTCCAAAAATTTATCTACAGGATCTATGGAAATAACCCTAAAAGATATTCGCACTGAAAGGGATATGGGACTGAAAATGCTTTTGATAGAGCGATTTGGGATCAATCGTTACATTAAAGAGAATCAGTTTGAAATTTCACAAAAAGACGATTTTGGAAAACTATATAAATGGGACTACAATTATAATTCCCCTATGGGAATGCTTGTGGTGGAGAATAAAACCATCGATCAAAGTGGAAAATATTCCAAACATATTCTTTGGGTGCCTCCAGGTATCAGTACGGCTAAAGAGGGTGTGGCATGGACATTCAATATGGAATCTGATGAATACAGCCCCAGCTTGGAAACTTGACCACAACTCTCCTAATGTTATATTCAGGAATCCAAATGTTCTCAGAATCTTTAAAAGATAGTTCGCTATGATTGAATCTAAACTCTCCAAATCCCAGTATTTAAGAGGGCTTCAGTGCCATAAGAAGCTTTGGCTGTACCGCAATCGCAAAGACCTTCTTGAAGAGCCTGATGCCGCCCAACAAGCCCTGTTTGACACGGGCACCGATGTAGGTTTGCTAGCTCAGCAACTGTTTCCGGGGGGCGAGGAAATCCGTTTCGAGGAAGGAAATTTTGATGACAAGATTCAGAGAACCAAGGACTTGATCGAATCGGGTGTTAAGACCATTTACGAGGCCACCTTTAAATATGATGGTGTGCTGGTGATGGTGGATATTCTTCATAAAGGTAGAAGTGGCTGGCAGTTATATGAGGTTAAGTCTTCTACCCAGGTAAAGGATGTTCATTATGATGATGTGGCCGTCCAGTATTACGTTTTGAATGGGTCCGGATTAAACATAGCAAAGACTGCTTTGGTTCATATCAATAGTCAGTACGTCCGGGAAGGTGAATTAGATATTAAACAACTATTTGCCATTGAAGATTTAACTGAATCCGTTTTGGAGCAGCAAGACGAGGTAGTGGAAACTTTAGAGTTGATCAGGGTTTCGGTTCAAGGCGAGGAACCCGATATCGATATTGGCCCCCATTGCAGTGATCCCTATGAGTGTGATTTTACGGATTATTGTTGGAAGCATATTCCAGAGGTTTCTATATTCAACCTGTCACGCCTGCGGGGTAGTAAAAAATGGGAGTTGTATAATCAGGGGATCATCGAGTTTAATGATTTGCCTGATGATTATCCCCTGAACTCGGCCCAAGAAAAGCAGGTGGAAGCTCATTTAAACGGAACGGAATTCTTAGACAAACCAGAAATAGAGAAATTCCTTAAGACTCTTAGTTATCCTCTTTATTTTTTGGATTTTGAAACTTATCAGTCGGCTATTCCTCAATTTGACGGATTAAGACCTTACGTTCAAATTCCCTTTCAGTATTCACTTCATTTTCAAATTAATGAGAATGGGAAACTGGAGCATAAAGAGTTTCTGGCGATGGAGGGGGAGGACCCCAGAGAATCTTTAGTTAAAAAACTGGTGGAGGATATCCCAAGGGATGTATGTGTTTTGGCCTACAATATGGGGTTCGAGAAAGGGGTAATCCGGAACCTGGCGGAACAATTTCCAAATTATGCAGACCACTTGATGGATATCCATGACAACATGCTTGACCTCATGGCTCCCTTCCGATCAAAAGATATTTACCTAAAAGAAATGAAGGGAAGTTATTCCATTAAATACGTGTTACCAGCTCTGGTTCCGGGTTTAAGTTATCAAGACTTGAAAATCAAGGAAGGCGGCCAAGCCAGCAGTACCTATGCCACTCTTCATTTAATAGAAGACGAAAAAGAAAGAGAAGAGATCAGGCAAAACCTTCTCGCCTATTGCAAGCTGGATACACTTGCAATGGTGAAGATATTAAAATTTCTGCAAAGTACTGTGTTCCCACGGTGATGTTGTAACCTGAATAGACATTAAAAACACCTGTTGACCCTATAGGATAATACGAAGCAGTTTTATCAAGTCCACCGGAAACACTTCTAGGCATGCATCATTTTATGATCTTCAAAAGCTTGCCAAGGCCCTCGATCCAAAAATTTTGGTTCCTATTCATACCTTTGTAACCCTCCCGTAAAATAGTTCCGTTTATAATTAGAGTTCTCCTAGATAATGTGAAGCAAAGGAGGGCGCGAATGAAGAAGAGCCGTTACACAGAAAGCCAGATCATCAAGGTACTGAA
>JAJDBA010000269.1 GCA_029261675.1 Nitrospinaceae bacterium | reverse complement strand
CCCTCCCCCCCCAGAAAGTTTGAGCGTCTGTAATTCCTTAGCAACCAGTGGGATAGCTATATATTTTAAGCGAAAAGTAACTGGTGTCAATTGAAAGTTTTGATTTTTCGCAAATAAATCGTATCTACGCTAATTTGGACGGATTTACTAGGGAAGGGCGGCTGTTTTTCGGCCTAGCCTTTCTTCCACAATGTCTTGTTTTGCCTGCCTTAACCCCTTTTGGGCGGAGTTGTTGAGCGGCTCCAGGCGAATGGCCATGGTAAACGCAGCTCGGGCTTCCAAGGCTCTATTTTGCTCCAAATAGGCCCACCCTAGTCCGTCGTATGCATCAGGCTGGTCTGGTTGATGTTTTAGTTCTTCCATATACAGAGAAATGGCTTTTGAATTGTCTCCATTACTGAAGTGTATTCTTCCTAATTTGGTACGAGCGGTGGTCTGAAGTTTAAACGGTGCGATGGCATTGTTGCCAGTAATGAGTTCGAACACTGGATTGGGTGTTGGATTCAAAGACAGACATTGTTCGAACATTTGTTTTGCTTCGCTAAACCGTCCAAGGTGGAAAAAAATATATCCCATTCCTTTGCGTGCTTCAGATCTGTTGGGTTGAATTTGCAATGAAGTTTTGAACATTTGCATTCCTTCGTCATCCCGGCCATTCTGAAAGTAGGTCCAACCTAGGGAATTGTATACCTGCCAGCCAAAACGCTCTTTGGAAAGTAGATCAATAAATTTTGGCGACAACGCAAACTCGGGATCGAGAGAAATCGCTTTCAGAAAATACTCAATCGCCAGGTCTGGGTTTCCATGATTATAGTGAACCCATCCCAATGCCATATAAGGAGATGCCAATAAGGGGTGTTCCTTTAATGTTTTTTCAAAGTAGATTATTGCGGCCTGAGGTGTTTCGCTTTGTAGAATGGCCCAGTCCAATTTGTATGCCAGTTCTTTGTTGCCTGGGTCGTGCTGTAACGCTGTTTCCAGATAAGGAACAGCATCTTTAAACTGGTTAATCGCGAATAGAGATAAGCCCAATCCTTTCGAAGCGTTGATCTTGTAATCCTCATGTTGTACGGACTTAATAAACTTTTTGATAGCGTATCGATATTGTTTTTTCTGGAATTGACTCCAACCCAGTCCGTTATAAGCATGGGCTGTACCAAACTTGTCTGAAGGCCAATTCTCATTTTCCTGTACATAATCGTAATAGATCAAGGCTGCAGTTTTATAGTCTCCTTGTTTTAAAGCTTGATCGGCTTTGTAAAGGTGCTTGTCTACACCCTTTAAAACTTGCTCGAGACCATTTATTGCAATTGGATTGTTCGGTTCTTTTTCAAGGGCTTCTTTAAAATAATCTTTAGCGAGGTCATATTTTTTTTGGGCTAGAGAAATTTTTCCATGTTGATTGTAGGGAAGAGCCCAGTTTCTATAGCGAAACGAGAGTTCATCTAGTTTTTCTTGAGCAAGCCGATACTTCCCGAGGTCTAAATAGTACTGAACATAAACCGCCTGACGTTTTTTAATTTCTTTTATTTCACTCATTCCATTCACGGCACCAATGAACTGAGGGTAGAGATCAAGAATTTCTTTGAAAACTTCTTCTGACTTGTTTATTTGCTTTGCCTTCATCAAACTCCAGGCTAGCCCGTTCACAGCGTCCAGACTAGGGTTACTTTTTAACGCAAGGTCTTCGAATTGATGGATTGCATTTTTAATTTTTCCATGGTGATATGTTTTCCATGCCTCATCTAATTCCGGCAAGTCATCATTTACAGGTAATCCCCAAAGAGCACTTCGGTAACGCGGATGTTCAACAGGTAAAGTAAAGATGGATGTTGAGTTGGCACTGGAGGGTACAATTTCCCATACCGCATCGGGATTATCTTGTCCCCATTGGTTCCACATCTGGAAAATATTTTCGATTTCATTGATATCAAAAATTTGAAGTAATTCTTGCTTTGCAAGCTCTTCTCGCTTTTGTTCGAGATAAGTGAATGCACGCCCCTTGTGAACTTCGTATGATCCCGGTATCAACCTGTCGGCATGATCAAAGCTTTCCAAAGCCCTTTCATAATGTTTGAGACTGAAGTAGCACCAAGCCGTTCCAATTATAGGGATGGGATTTCTTTTGTTGAAAGTGTGGGCCTGACCAAAGGCAATGATTGCCTTGTCGAAACGTTTTTGAAAAAAATAAGTCCATGGGAGTAAATTAAGCGCGCGGATGTCTCCTGGGCGATTAGCTAAAGCCTTTTTTAAATAGAACTCGGATACTGAAAAATCTCGACGATTGAATTGATGTTGGGCGAATAGAAAATCCTGATCTTCATCATTTCTTACAATGGGGGATTTTTGTGCAACAGAAACGATACTGTTCTTTGTTCCTTGAAAAGTTTCTTTCACAGAGGTAACGATACTGTTTTTCGCTCCAAGGAAATTTTTCTCCACAGCGGTGCAACTCACACTTAATAATGCAATGAAAATAAAAATGCTGATCTGAGTTGTTCGAATTTTAACCATTTCCAATAATGACATAGTTCCCCAAAACAAGTTATATCCATTAGTTATCGGTATTTGGCAGAAAACTTTGAGTGGAATATTGGCTTTTCAGCAGGTATTCTTACCTTGCGGGCCAAAAATGAATAATGAAGGGCATTTTTTTTTGTAAAACCCGGTTAAAATGTTATGATTCAAGCCTTTTACAACTCCTGATCAAACAATGCGCTTTTTTCAAAAATTTACTCTTTTAGCTCTAATTTTCTTTCTATTTGCCTGCTCTGATAAGCAGACTGAAAAAGCTGGAGATGATTCGCATCCCAGTTTCTCTGAATTACCTGAAATTACTGATGAGTCAGCTCAGGCCTTTGAGCAAGCAGTTGTACCTATTGCAATTCTTCCGGAAGATAAAGAAAAGGCCGATAAAGCCCCAGAAGGCATGGTTTTCATTAAAGGCGGTTGCTTCATAATGGGCAATGATTATACGCAGGCAGATGAAAAACCGGAACACGAAGTTTGTCTTAATGACTTTTATATGGATAAATATGAAGTCAGCCAAGCGCGTTGGGAAAAGGTGATGGGATTTAATCCTTCCAAATTTTCAGGTGCAAATTTGCCTGTCGAACAGGTCAATTACGATAATGTACAAAAATTTATAGAAAAATCTGGTGGAAATTGCAGATTGCCAACAGAAGCTGAATGGGAGTATGCCGCTCGTGGCGGTGCCGAGACACGCTATTTCTGGGGCAATATGGTGAATGAAGAATACACATGGTACGAAGAAAACTCCCAAAAAAGCACACACCCGATTGGTAGCAAGGCACCCAACCAATTTGGTTTATACGATATGATGGGTAATGTTTGGGAATGGGTTGATGACTGGTATGAGCCCTATTATAAAATGCGAACTAAAGATAACCCTACAGGGCCTGCTACTGGAGAATCCAAAGTGATTCGCGGCGGTTCCTTTGACTCTTCCGCAGGGGCGTTACGTATAACCAATCGTATCTGGCTGCATCCGAAGAATAAAGTCTTTCCTAAAGTGACCACTTACGGTCAGATCATGAACGAAGTATTCAACTATATTGGCTTCCGCTGCGCAAAATCGATTCCCTGAAGAAAACCTAGAAAGACAGGAAGCGAAAACGGTCTATGTTTGAAGGACTCGTTATTGTTTGATTATGAAGGCTGCTCTGTCATAACCAAATAGAATATTCTCAGGTTTATCTTTAAAAAAGGAATCCACAGCAATCCTTTCGCCATAAGTTATTCCTAAGGGATAATCCTGAAACATCATGATTCCACCAGGAACCATTTTGTCGTATAGATATTCGCAGAGAAACTTTGTGGGAGCGTATTGATCGCAATCTATATGAGCCAGCGCTAGTTTCTCTATTCGAGAGACGGGTACCGTATCGTTAAAATTCCCTTCGAAAACTTCTATCTGATTAAACTTGGTCAGTAAACTTTTTAATTGCTCAGGCCCTCTACCGGAACAAAAGGATCCTTGTTCAAAATGATCTAGGGGATCTTTATCAGGAAGCCCGGAAAAACTGTCATAAAGAAGGAGCCTCTTTTTTTGATCAATTTTGAGGTGCTTCATTACTGATGCAATAAAGTAAGCGCTTCCTCCCTGAAAAACGCCAAACTCTGCCACATCTCCCTCAAGGGAAGCTACCTGTTTTAGATATTGGTAGCAGCAATACCAGTTTTCTTCTGTGGTGTACCAGGAAATGCCTTCTTTAACTAAAGAAGATTGTGCTTGTTTGCAAAGAGTGTGAAATTCAATTTCGGTTAAGGGATTGGTATCCCTGTGTATCGACCATAATTCTTTGTCCGAAACCTTCGACTCCGCTATCTGATTCAGAATGGTAAAAATAGAAGGGGAATCAACCATAACTACGATCAGGTCAAATTTTTCTTGGTTGGATTCTGCTTCTTCAAAAGAAATCACTGGAATATGCTCTAAAAAGCAGTCCTCATGATGCTTAAAGTTGTCAATAATATACGTTGGAACAAACTTTTTGCTTAACATTTTTTCAAAGTCGACAATAAGTTTTTTTGTTTGGTATGTGTAACCCCAAAAAGCAATTCGTTTCCCTGGATTTTCATTTATGACGGTATAAATTTTTAAGGTTAACTCGTCTAGATTGTTGATACGAAGGTTAGCCTTTAAAATATCTTCTGGGATCATACGACACAGCTCCAATTTAAGTTGAAAAACTCCTTAACGGTTTTTTCCAGCAGGTTCTTAGGCTGAAACTTTCTGAAGATAAAAAATATTGTTGTTTGTTGGGACGTCAAGCGGTTTTGTAGCTTGTGATTCCGCGTGGAAGTGTTCAGTCAGTGTTTATCCGATTTTCAGAACGCATGCGATATGTAAGCTAGCGGCACTCACTGCAGAGGCCGAACATATCCAGTTTGTGTGAGGTTATGGTGAAGCCGTTGCGGCTCGCAACTTCTTCTTGGAACTTTTCAATAAGGGGATGATTAAATTCGATGATTTTTCCACATTCGGTGCAAATCATGTGGTCATGGTGGCTATGCATATATTTGTGCTCATACCTTTTTTGCCCATCGCCAAAATCAAGTTCGGAGGCAAGACCACTTTGAGTTAGGAGGGCTAACGTGCGGTAAACGGTTGCGAGTCCAACTCTTGGTTCTGTGGCGGTCACAAGATTGTATAGTTCTTCTGCGCTAACATGGTTTTCGCACTCAATAAATGCGTTGAGTACGGCGCGTCTTTGTTTGGTGATTTTTAGTTTGTTCTGGACTATAAAGTCTTCCAAGACTTCGAGCTCTTTGCTTGCCATATCACACTCTTATAATATATATAATTTCAGCGAATTTCGTTAATTTAGCATGTTCGCCTAATCAGGGTCAAGATTGTCTGTTTGATTTAGATGACGTCAGCCTTGCAAAGTTGCACCTTTTTGCAGATGTTAATTATTTGCAATAATCTGTTGTTTGATTTCTTTTGAAAGTGATTTTGAGTTAATCTCATATTGATCGCCTTCAGCCATATTTTTTAGGATATATTTGCCAGAGTTTATCTCGTTTTCACCAATGATTAAGGTGAAACGACAATTTGACTTGTTTGCCTTACGCATCTGACTTTTCATGCTGGCCATTTCGTAATCACGTTCCACCTTGAATCCAGCCTGTCTCAATTCATGTGCCGCTTGGAACCCAGGAATTTTGGCTGTATCACCCAGACAAACTATAAAAATATCGGGATTATTGTTTAGCTCTTCTTCAAAAGGTACGAGTGAAACCAACCTTTCCATCCCCAATGCAAAACCAAAGCAAGGTGTGGAGGGTCCAGAAAGTTCTTCTACCAATGTGTCATATCGTCCGCCGCCACAAATTGCATTTTGTGCACCCAGGTTATTGGATGTCACTTCGAAGGCTGTCATGTTGTAGTAATCCAGTCCTCGCACCAAATTTGTATTGATGGTGTAAGGTGTTTTAGCAACATCTAGTAATGCCCGCACCTCATCAAAATGTTGTTGACTGACTTCATCCAAATGGTCAATCATTTTGGGAAGGTTTTGTGCAATTTCTTTACATTGCTCAGATTTGCAATCAAGAACGCGCAAAGGATTTCTCTCATACCGATTGATGCAGTTCTTGCAAAGATTATCCAAATACTTTTCTATAGCGGATTTTAAGGTTTCTCGATATTGAGGTCGGCAGTTTTGGTTGCCCAGACTGTTTATTTGTAATTGCGTGTCATGCAGACCCAGTTCACGAAAGAATTCGATCAACATGCTCATAACTTCCACATCTATTACGGGACTGGGCGACCCCAT
>JAJDBA010000268.1 GCA_029261675.1 Nitrospinaceae bacterium | reverse complement strand
TCATCGAGATCAAACCCAAAGAAGGGTTTGGATCAGTGGGTCTTTCTTTCGCTTTTTTTGGCGATGTTCAACCCGACCTTGCCATTGCGGAGTTCAAGGGGGCAATGAAAATTTTTAAAGCCAACAAAAACATTTCCTGGTACCGCGATTGCCGTCTGGCAATCAATCAGATTAAAGGGTTTGCCAGGTTCCCTCCCAAATTTGCCGATCTCTGGCTTGAAAAAAACCTAAAACGGGTTCAGGAAACTTTTGAAAATTCGGTTCTCGATTTCGAAAGCATTCTCGAAGCCAATTGAAGCTACCGCCATCGTATTTTCAATATTAAAAAATTTTAATATAAAGTTAATACTGTTTTAATTTTCATTTTATAGAATGACCACAGTACTTTTTCTCCTCCTTTCTGGGGGAACGGATTTGGTGCCAAGGCCGAGTTCTTCCCCCATATCCTCCACATCTGGGAAACAGACATGATTTGTCTGTTTCCCTTTTGTTTTTTTACCCCCTAATCCAATTTTACGAATCAATAGATTATTGGTATAAATCGAATTGCAGATTTCTACATTAAACAAAAGTTCATATTTCAACTCATTTGCGATACAATCGGGGCTTAATTTTTATGAAACTAAGGAAGTGTTAAAAATCCTTCGTCCTTTTGGCAATCAACTGTTTTAATTGCCCTTAGGCTAGAAAGAATATACTTATGGGGAAAAAGTCAAAATACAACCTTGTTTGGATGGACTGCGAAATGACCGGCCTCGATGTAGAAAAAGAGGTTATCATCGAAATTGCCACCCTCATTACAGATAGCGAATTGAATGTACTGGAAGAAGGTCCCTGCATTGCCATTCACCAACGAAACGAAATATTGGATAAGATGGATGAATGGAATACCAAACACCATAATGCGTCAGGATTGGTTAAACGGGTGCAACAATCTTTGATCGATGAAGCGGAAGCAGAAAAAAGAACTCTGGATTTTGTTAAAAAATATTGCCCTAAAGGCATTGCCCCCTTATGTGGCAACTCGATCCATCAGGATCGAAAATTTCTGCATAAATACATGCGCGGATTAAATGAATATTTTCATTACCGAAGTATCGATGTGACTTCTGTTAAAGAACTCGTTACTCGCTGGTATCCAACGGGTCCTAAATTCCCGAAAAAAAGCCAGGAACATGTTGCAATGGTTGATATAAGAGAATCCCTGCAAGAATTAATCTTTTATCGAGAAAATTATTTCATCCCACAAGAAGCCGAAGTCCCTGCATCCAAGGCTGTTTAAACCGACTATGAATAAAGGCGCACTCATCACGATAGCTTTCTTACTACTGGTCGCGAGCGTTTCCGTTGATCTTTTATGGACAGGCAACAAGCACCAATGTGAGATTTGTATTAAATACAAAGATCAGATCGTTTGCCAAAAAGTAAAAGGGATGGAAAAACAAGATACCATTATGACCGGCATCAGCACGGCCTGCGGTGCCGTCGCAAACGGCATGACCGAATCCATAGAATGCCAAGCCCAACCCCTAGAAAAAATGGAGTGTACCGACATATAGCGGCAAACCGCTACTCGGCGTAGGACCAAAAGGTAGATGCCCATAAAGCCAACAAAATACCGACAGACTTTTTACCATAGCTTCTCTACTCTCCACCCTCTTAAAACAACCTGTAGTCAAGCGGCGACTTGCCTCCTTGAAGAATATTTTTCTACTTTGAGATTTGATCGTCATCCAGTCACAATAATCCCATCACCAGCAAAAACTATATGCTAAAAATAAACAGTTTAGTGCTGCCAGAATCGTTGCCAATCCCGGAGGCGATGAAACCGGGTAATAAAAACGACTATGATCCTGAGTTTTGGGAATTTCATTATGAAATATGCCGTTACTTGGAGCGTGCTACAGATGATTACGTTATCGCACGATACAACGGTATATTGAAAAACATGGCTGCGCTGACAAGCCCGGATCGTGATGTCATACCGGTCAAAAGTTTTCTCAGCTCATGGTACTGGTTCCGAAAAGAGCATCAAACGCGGTATGAAATTCACCAGCGCAGTCTTGTGTT
Organism: Nitrospinaceae bacterium; assembly: GCA_029261675.1. Classification (GTDB taxonomy): domain Bacteria; phylum Nitrospinota; class Nitrospinia; order Nitrospinales; family VA-1; genus UBA8687. The sequence goes on along the minus strand of JAJDBA010000268.1, from coordinate 8,998 downwards.
ATCTCAGAAACCTCCTGCGAAACTTGAATACAGCACAAACCACAATGCGCCGTACAGTCCGCGTCATCCTAATTCTGGCGACATTATTTTTCGTTATACAAACCGTCAATACGCAGAGCAGATGCTTGCGGATGGAAAGGTCAGAATAGGAGCGGCATCTTTAGTTGAAAAGTTTGACAATGATATGGCGCGTTTTGATAAGGAGCTTGAAAAAAACTCGTATCTACCTGGTAAACAGGTTCGTGTTACAACTGAAGATGGACGCGAGATACCAATTATTGGTGATATTTGTAAGACTGTTTCCCTCCCGGATTACTATTTTCTTTGTATGTCGCTTGATTGGGATTCTGCTCTCTTCAACGATTTTTCTGCAGATTGTTGCGTCGTGATTAAAGAGCCAGATATTCTCCGTGAACGGCTAGGAAAATTTACTGAACGGGAATTGGGAGGGTGGGGGTTTTACGACCTTCCTATCGAGTATTACGATCCGTATGAGCCCATACAAAATCAGGTTTTCAGTGCTGGCATTTCAAAGGACTTTTGCTATGCTTATCAGCGAGAAAACAGGTTTATATGGCTTCATCCCCAAGACATACCCGCTCAAGGCTATAAATTTTTGTCTCTGGGCTCGTTAGCAGATATTGCTGAAATCCACACTCTTTGAACCTCTTCCATCATGCTAAACTTCTTTGGTAGAGGCGCAGTGGCTACGGTTCCCCTAACACGTTCTGACCTATTCCCCCTAGCGGGAGCTAGTGCAGATTAGGTCGTAGACTTGTTGGTATTTTTCTTCGACGCTTCCAAGGTCGAAGCGAAAGCGGTCTTTGTCCATCTTCTCGTTGGTTTCCCAATCCCATAGGCGGCATCCATCGGGGCTGATTTCATCGCCTAAAAGCACTTCTCCATTGTGCCGGCCAAACTCCATCTTGAAATCGACTAAGCGAATTTTTCGTTCTTTAAAAAACTGCTTCATCAGGCTATTGATTTTTAATCCTTCTGACTTCAAAATCTCTACTTCTTCTTTAGTGGCCCAACCAAAGATATCAACATGGCATTCGTTGATCATGGGGTCCCCCAACGGATCGTCCTTATAAAAAAATTCTAGAATGGGTTGTTCGTTAAATTCCCGCCCTTCTTCAATACCCAACCGTTTGCACAAGCTACCTGCAGCAACATTTCTGATCACCACTTCGACAGGGATGATCTCCATACTTTTTACCAGCATTTCACGGTCATTGAGGTTTTTTACAAAATGAGTTTTCACCCCATTTTCTTCCAGGTACTCGAAAATTCGGCTGGACATATGATTGTTCATAACTCCTTTATCAACAATCGTTCCTTTTTTCACTCCGTTAAATGCGGATGCATCATCTTTAAAATATTGAATCAGCAAGTTCGGATCAGAGGTTTTGTATAAAATTTTTGCTTTGCCTTCGTAAAGCTTTTCTAGTTTTTCCATAATGATCTTTCTATTTTTTAAAGATCCGCTTAAAAATAAAATCTACATTTTTAAACTGAGATTTCAAATTAAATATCTTTTCAATTTCTCGTTCTTTCATTAGTGCGCGAATTTTTTTATCTTTTTTCAGCAACGTTAAAAAATCTTTGCCTTTCGTCCATGACTGCATTGCATTTTTCTGCACCAGCTTATAAGCCTCTTCGCGTGTAATCCCCTTGTCTACCAGTGCCAGCAACACGCTCTGTGAAAAAATCAGTCCTTCGGTTTTTTCAAGATTACGCATCATGTTTTCTGGATAGACAATCAAATGCTCCATCATTTTGGTCATTTTTCTAAGCATATAGTGAATCAGAATCGTGCTATCTGGACCGATCACCCGCTCTACTGAGGAATGACTGATATCTCTCTCGTGCCAGAGTGGCATATTTTCCATAGCAGCCAAAGAATTTGCCCGTATCACGCGAGCCAGACCCGACATTTGCTCGGATACCACGGGATTTCTTTTATGCGGCATTGCAGAAGAGCCTTTTTGTCCACTCGAAAAAAATTCTTCTACTTCGAGAACCTCTGTCCTTTGCAAGTGGCGAATTTCTGTAGCAATTTTATCGATCGTTCCGGCAAGAATAGCCAGCGCTGTGAAAAACTCTGCATGGCGGTCGCGTTGAATAATTTGTGTGGAAACGGGTGCCGGTTTAAGTCCTAATTTCGCACAGACATACTCTTCCACTTCCGGATGGATACATGCGAATGTTCCCACCGCACCCGAAATTTGTCCGTAAGAAATAACCTGCCGAGCCCGCTTGATGCGCTCAATATTGCGTCCCACCTCTTCGTACCAGTTGGCTACTTTTAATCCAAACGTAAGAGGTTCTGCATGAATGCCATGAGAACGGCCTATGGTCGGAGTCATTTTATGTTTTAAAGCCTGGGTTTTCAAAACCGCCTGAAAGGATTTCAATTCTTTCAAGATAAGTGTAGAAGCTTGTTTCAGCTGTACAGCCAGGGCCGTATCCAGGACATCGGAAGAAGTCATCCCCAAATGCATATAGCGGGCTGATTCACCTACATATTCCCCGACACAAGTGAGAAACGCAATGACATCGTGTTTGACTTCTCGCTCAATTTCATCAATACGCTCTACCTTGAAATCGGATTTTTCCTGGATATCTTTCAAAGCCGACTTAGGTATTTCACCGCGTTTTGCCAATGCCTCGCAGGCAAGGACTTCGACCTTCAACCAGATTTTAAATTTATTGTTCGGCTCCCAAATGGAAGCCATCTCAGGCAATGAGTAACGTGGGATCAAATTTCAACACCTCTCAAAAAAGAAATAATCCCGGAAAGGTAAAGGGATATTTCATTAATATGATATAAATGTTCGCATATATTAAACGCAAAATTCAGGTAAATCAATAAATGAACAAAACATTAAGTGTGTGCTTTGTATGTCATGGAAATATATGCCGTTCCCCGCTGGCACAAGGGGTAATGGAATCGCTGGTAAAACAAGAGGGATTGGAAAAAACCATCTTGATCAGCTCTGCCGGGGTCAGTGGCTGGCATGTTGGCGAACCTCCAGATGCTCGTATGCAGGATACGGCTCGTGAACACGGCATTTCTCTCAATAGCCACGGTCGTCATTTCCAAGGTCACGATTTCAAGCAAATGGACTTGGTATTAGCTATGGACCATAGCAATCTGGTCACCTTGAAATCGTTGCGACCCGAAGTGGAAACTCGAGACAAACTATTTCTATTTCGCTCTTTTGATCCCGACAACAAAGAAGACCTCGAAGTCCCCGACCCTTATTATGGCGGAGGAAAGGGGTTTGAACTTGTCTATCAAATGGTTGAAAGAACCTGCCCTAAAATTCTTGAACATTTGAAAGTAAAACTTACCCCGTGAAGGATGAACTAAACCGTCTGATTGAGCCTCTATATGGAGCGAAAGTCGAAACCGCTTTTACTACGAGTGGTGGTAGTATCAATCAAACACAAGTGCTGAAGCTAACAAATGGGCAAAGCGTTTTTTTGAAACAAAACCCGAGTCCGCCCACAGATTTTTTTTTAGCCGAAACCCGCGGCCTTAAACTTCTCGCTCAGGCTACAAATGGCCCGCGAATTCCCAAGCCCGTCGCAGTTCAATCAGGCTCTCGTCCCACGTTCCTCTTACTGGAATATATAGAAAGCTCAGCGGAAGATGAAAATTTTGCAGAGCGGCTCGCCTTATCTCTGGCAGAGCTTCACCGCATGAGTCAGGAACATTATGGGTTAGGCCACGACAACTACATTGGCAGCACACCGCAGAAAAACTCACTGGAAAAGGACGGCATTGTGTTTTTCAGGGAGCAGCGAATTGATTTCCAGAGACAACTCGCACGTCGATCAGGTTTATTACCCGTTTCTATTGATAAAAAAATCGACACACTGTGTGATGATCTTGGAAAATATTTAAATATTGCAGGAGAAAAACCAGCGCTAATACATGGAGACCTGTGGTCAGGAAACTATTTTCCAGACAGTGAAGGCAAACCCTGTATTTTTGATCCAGCGGTTTATTATGGGTTACGCGAGGCCGATCTGGCTATGACAGAACTTTTTGGAAGGCTGCCACAAAAATTTTACGATGTTTATCAGGAAGTGTTTCCGATGAATCCCGGCTATGGGGAAAGAAAGGATTTATTCAATCTATACCACTTATTAAACCACCTGAATATTTTCGGCAGTTCTTATCTATCATCAGTACAACAGGCGGTCAAAAGGTATGTGGGGTAACCCCCAACATGACTTGCCGCTAAAATCCGCCACCGATTTTAGCGATGAAGGTATTCAATTCTCTTTCTACTGAGCCATCCCAATTTTTCATTTCTGTTGTCAGGGTAGCCAAAGCCGACTTTCCGGCACTTATTTCCAAGGCATCTGCAATACTCACCAGAATACGGGTGCCATACCGTTCTACCAACTCATGTTCCTCAGCAGCTCGAAAAGCCAAATCTGGCCCCAGAATCATTGCCCAGGCCTGAATTACAGATATTTGGGTGGATTCTCTGAAACGCAGCGAATCAAGCTCCTCCATATAGGTTCCTGGATCCATTTCACCTGATTCAAATTTTTCAATCAACTCCTTTAAACTTCCCCCTTTTGACTCAGCTTTCTGAAATATAAATTCAAACATCTTTGCTTCATATTTCTTCAGCTCTTTCATGTTCCATGGACACTGAAACTCGAGCTCTAGGTCGGAGCCGACTTTCCTAGCCTCTCTTTCAATTTTATATAGGCAATTCGGGCACCTCTTACCTGCGTCGTGGTTGAATTCTCCACCACAGTGGCAAGGAGCCAAAACACTTTGAAGTGCGAGTGCCAGCGCTTCTTTTTTTAATCCTAAAACCTCACGAAAGGCCACCCGAACTGGATTAGCACGTGCTATGTGGTTGTAGTTCGAACAACTAGAACAATAAATCTCATAGGAATTCTTATCTTCCTCTGGCTCAATAACCGGTTCGAAGATTTCAGGGCATAGAACGCATTGAATCTCTTTTTGAAAAGTATCCACTATATATTTTTCCAGCAAAAGTTAATTAATAAGGCTACTTATTAGATGTTAGAAACGGCCTCAGGTTCCAAAAAACAAGGCCCTGCTTTCGTATAATATTAACCCTGTTTTTTGAGTTTATAACTTAGAACCAAATATTTGCACGATGTCCGGCGAACTCATTATTTTTCAAGGCAAAAAAAAACCCATGGCTGTTAGCCATGGGTTAGTTTTTAACTTTAAGTAACTTAACCTGCGTAGGCTTGGCCCAAACCTGCGGTTTCAGATTCTTTTCCACCTTTTATTACTTTCCCAGTTGTCGCATCTACCGGAAACATGGTGATGGCATTGTGAGTACTACACACTACTTTGCACAAGTCACAGCCTTTGCAACGAGGCTCAATAACAATGGCTTTTGTCGTGCTCTCATCCAACATAATACAGTCTGCTTCAGGACAATACATGATGCACAGTCGGCAACCTTTTTCAGCAATACATTTTTCGTTATCTACCCACGCTATGTTATACACTTAAAAAATCTCCTCATCTCGCTTGCCGCATTTTATAAAAAAACTGACCCGACCCAACCTACAACTAAATCATGCATTCCAGCAGCCGACTCATTGAACTTCCCCAATTTAAACCGTCACTAATTTAAGATCCTGTTTCTCAGCCCATTCAGTAGCCATTTCGTAGGATTTAATAATAGTGTCCATGTTTGCCTTGAGCAGCATTTCCTTCTTAGCGTACTTCTTTTTAATCGCTTCATCCAGCGTAGCAGTACCACCAGAAGCTACGTATTTTTTTCCAAAACGATCCTGTAACGCCGCGTCCAAAGCTTTAAGGCCTACTATTTTAGTCACTCCGGCACAAGCCCCAATCATCGCCATGTTGGTAGAAAGTTCTGTCTTTCCAATTTCCAAAGCCAGCTTGGTCGCATCATGGTTCAGCACAGAAACATTGATGTCCTCTAAACGCTTATGATCTTCATCTGAAAGCAGATCATCAGTGGTATTGATAATAATCAAACCGTTTTCTTTGACCCCATCATAGAAGGGAGCGGTGTAACTTTTCTGCATGGTTATAACCTGAGGGTGGAAAATCATTATGACATCCGGGTAAACCAACTCGCCGCGGTCATAAATGCGTTCCGAACCAATTCTGGCATAACTTTCGGCAGGCGCCATTCGCTTTTCAGCACCAAAGAAGGGGTTTGAAATAGAGAACTTTCCATCTTTGTTTGCTGCCATAGCCAAAAGATGCGCAGCGGTTACTGCGCCCTGACCACCCAAACCGGAAATACGGATATTCATCCTACTCATAATTTTCTACTCCTATTTCTTTATGCGTTAACCGGCTTTTTAGCTGCTTCTTTAGCCGCTTTTTTCCGTTCTTTTGTTTCTACTTTAATTGAATCGAGAAGTTTTTGCGCCTCATCGGAGATATATTCTTTCTGCACGAATCGACCGCCAATGGACTCAGAATCTTTCATCTCATCCAAACCTTCCATGCTCTGCTTACCAATTTCAAGAATGCAAGGAGTGTAGAGCTGTACAAAAGTTGGCCCCACTTCGCGGGCAACAAGAACAGCATTTTTAATTACCTGCTCAACCCGATTTGGCTTACTGACTGTCAATAAAGCAACATAAGCACAACCGGCTTCACGAGCAATTTCAGGCAATCGAACTTTTTCAAAGTTCTTACCTTTAGGCGCCATTTTAGCTACGAAGCCTTTTTGCATCAATCCACTTTCCTGGCCACCCGTGTTCGCATAAAGTTCATTATCAAAACAAATGGTGGTGAACTTTTCTTGACGGAACCAAGACTGCATGGTCATGTCCAACCCAATATCAACCGTTGCACCATCACCTGCCAGAACCACAACGTCTTTTTCAACATCGGGGAAACGACTTTTCAAAGTTCTCTTCAATCCAGAAGCAATTGCGTTCTGATTACCGAACAAGGAATGAATGTTATGAACTGCAACATGCGGAAACACCAAGCTGGTACAGCCCGTGGAACCTACAAACACAGTATCTTCAGGAGCTGGCAAGCTGGCAAGAATGTAACGAAACGCAATGGATTCAGGACAACCCGCACACAATGAATGCTGCTCGATCAATTCTGTTGATGAACCAATGTCTTTCCATCCGCGATCCTGATCACCATAGGTCGCCGATTCAACCAACTTATGGTATTCCGGAGGCATGATGTCCGCAAGGTCTTCGCAGATTTGAATTTTTTCTCTACTCATACAAGTCCCCTTTAAATTTAATTCCCCCTACAGGGAAATAGTCGCAATTAAAATTGAAAAAAAAACAACGACTCCGTTACCTGGAGTTCTGCGCCGTTTTAATTCCCAAATGAGTTTTAATTTCTTCAACAATGACCTCAGAAGGCATGGTCATACCGCCCGCAACATGTGGCCCACAATAAACTCTTTCGTTGTCTGGAATCGTTGATTTAATCTCACGAGCCATCCAGCCTGCCACATTGAACTCAGGAACAAAAATATGCTTGGCATGCTTGGTTGCCTGCTTGATCTCTTCATACGGAAATGGTCGAACGGTTTTAATTTTAACCAGTCCCACTTTGATACCCTCTTCCTCCAACAATCGAATCGCTTCTCGACTCTGGGAAACAGCCGTACCCGAAGTTACAATAAGAATTTCTCGATCTGAGTTGTGCTCATCAATCAAGCCATCCAGAAGCGCAATCGTATGTTTCCTAGATCGCTCAACTGCTGCTTTAATCTCCTGCTGCCAAGAAGCATGGGTTGAATAATTGATGTAATTCGATTTCATAACGAATGGGTCGCGCATCATTCGATACGGTGCAATTTCCATATCCATACAAGTCACTGGAGATTCATATGGGTTGTAAGGAGTCAAACAAAGATCCTCAGGTGACAATTCAACCGTATCTTTAGTATGAGTCACGAAAAAGCCATCACAACAAACAGCGATAGGAACATGAACGTCAGGCTGTTCCGCAACAATAAAACCCTTCAAAATGAAGTCATAGAGATCTTGCGCTGTTTCTGCATGCCATACCAGCATCCCTGTCTCCAGAAGATAATGCATTTCCAAAGTGTCAGGTTGAATGCTCAAAGGAGAATTGATTCCCCGGCAGGTTACACAAACCTGAATGGGCAATCGAGATCCTGCCCACATCGGGAAGTTTTCCATAGCCCGTAAAGTTCCAGGGCCTGCAGTGGTAGTGAAAACACGGTGGCCGCCAAAAGCTGCTCCGGCACATTGGCCCATAACCGCAAACTCACTCTCGCCACGGAAATACTCATCCAGATAATCCTCAGCATAAAGTTCGCCGATCAATGCCGCCGCTTCACTTTGCGGCGTGATGGGATAAGCGACGGATGTTCCCACGCTTGCACGTCGGATCGCTTCCTTGATCACTTCACTACCCGTCAAGAAATTTGGGGTTTGCTCAGCTTTATAAAATATATCGTTAATATCTGTGTAGGTTTGGCCTTTTCTGTTTTTCGTGCCCAGCTTCACATGCTTTGAAGCGATGATCCTTTTGCCTTTTTGATCAACCTGTTTATTCATAAATTTACTCCCGATAAAAGAGTTTTTAGTGTAATTAAAATTCAGTATCTATATAGTTCAACCAGTCCTAATTACTAGGCAGGTTCTACGACAAAACCTGATCTATCCATTTGAAACTGTGTGAAAGTGTCGGCCTGTACTTCAACGCCTTCAGATTTCAGTCTCCGGATTGTCTTGGTGAGCCGCTGAATCTTCTCAAGGTCAGCATCACGGAAAGACAAACACGCATCTTCATGCCCTGCCATGGCGCACATCGCCATCGTATAACAATTTGTGGAAGCTCGGATCATTTTCAGGGCTAAGTTCGCCTGATGACAATGCACTCCGATAAAAATACAAACATCGATTTTGTTATGCCAAATCGTTAAATTAGGATGATTCGGATTGATTTCCACCGCCGCATCGATCTTAGGATACTTAGGTCGATAATCCGCCATGG
>JAJDBA010000267.1 GCA_029261675.1 Nitrospinaceae bacterium | reverse complement strand
AAATCCCGAAAATTGATTATAGATCGTCTCCGGACTCCAGTCCTTATCCTTTTTAAGAAGCCTCAAACTTTCCTTGCAGGTCTCTCTATCCTGGGTCAAAGATTTTTTTAATCGTGCCTGCATTTGCAATCTTTCGGAAATTTGCACAAAAGATTCTTCATCCAGAGAATAAACCAAAGACAAAAAATACACATACCAAACTTCCGGTTCCTCAGGAAGTGAAATAAATTCAGCCCAAGACAGTACAGTTGGAATCTTTTCCAGAGCCTGAATATCGACCATTTGCGCTGATGCGAATTGCAAAAGACCAAGCTCCTTCATCCTTAAAATACATTTTAAGGGTTGGTTCTCCTTAAGAATTAAAATTATCTCATTTAAAAGTCGCGTACCACTCAAGGAATCTAACAGCCTTTTTTTTATAGCTACTTTCATAAAGGCTTCCGTCTGTCTGCTAATCTTAAAGCCATACCGTTGCTCAAACCTTATAGCCCGAAACAATCGACACGGGTCTTCAATAAAGCTTAAATTATGTAAAACATGAATTTCTTTATTTTTAATATCTCTTTCACCGTTAAAAAAATCGATCAGGCAAAAAGCATCCTCCCCGTTTAATTTCACAGCAATGCTATTGACCGTAAAATCTCGTCTATACAAATCCGACTTTACTGAGCTTTGCTCGACTGTCGGTAATGCCCCAGGATGCTCATAATATTCCAGTCGCGCCGTGGCTACATCAATACGATATCCATCCGGAAAAATAACCACCGAAGTCCCAAATTTTTCATGGGACTTAACTCTGCCTCCAAACTCTTCCGCAAGATGGGAGGCAAATAGTATTCCATCGCCTTCAACGACGATATCAATATCTTTATTGGTAATATTTAACAACAGATCTCGAACGAACCCACCGACCGCAAAGACGGAGACTTTAGATCGATTGGCTACTTGCGAAATCCTTTCCAACAGGTTCAGTAAGTCTTGCCCTAATCTTTCCTTAAGTAAACTTTTTATTTTTTTATGAGAACTCGCAGGATTTCTATCTTCACCTTCATCAGCATGCAATTCGCGTAAAATATCGCCACGGCTCACCACACCTACCAATTTATCTTCAGGATTTACAACAGGAATCAGCTTCTGTTTTTCTTCAATTATTAGAGGAATCACCGAATTAAAAAACTCATCGGGCGAGGTCACTGAAAACCGTTGAATCATAAATTCCTCAACACAATCCTCTTCCAATTTATGATGAATCGCTTTTTCCACAATCTGCCGGGTTATCAATCCCACCGGCTTTTCATTTAATAAAACAGGCAATGTATTCAGGTTATATAATGTAAGAACCGACTCCGCAGAGCGTATGGAATCATGCGCTGCAACCGAGACTACGGGAAAGTGCATCACATCTTTTATCCGATGCGCAGGTTGCACAACTTCAGACAAAATCGTGCAGAGTTTTTCTCGTGCCTGCACCAGTGTTATATCTTTTATACTGGCTGATGCCGCGTTACGATGACCTCCCCCCTCAAACACTTCCGCTACTCGCGAAACATCGACTTCATGACCGCGGCTTCGCGCTATCAAATAAATTCTTTTATCCATCCGAACAATGACAAATAATGCATTCAAGTTTTCCAATTCCAGTATACGGCTTGCTACATAAGCCAGATCACTGACATAGTCTTCCACCGATGCTGTGGCAATTGTTAGTTCAATTCCATTTATGAGTTGGCTGTCTAAATTCGCCACCAGTTCATTAAAAACACCCAGTTGCTCCAAGTTTAATTTTTGCGACATGTACCGCGCAACTCGATCCAGATCCGCCCCTTTTCGTAGCAAATGACTCACTGCCACTAAATCTTCGGGAGTGGTTGAGGAAGAAGTCAGGGAGTGGGTATCCTGATAAATCCCCAGAGCCATCAATGAGCTTTCTTCAACGGTCAAAGAAATATTATTCTCTTCAAGTATTTCAGAGAAAATAGATGTGCACGCTCCCCTATTTTCAACGACCATTTTTTCAACTCCACCCTCCAGAACAGGATTCTTATGGTGGTCATAAATGTGGACTTTGACATTTGGGTCAGCCATCACAGGAGAAAACGCTCCAATCCGTTTTGGGTCATGGGTATCCACCAAAACGAGTAAAGTAATTTTATCCATCTGGATATCTTTGACACGTTTGAACTCTAGCGGGAACTTTTCTTGCTGCAAAAATTCATTCACCTTACTTTCAGAACTTCCTGGTAAAACGAGAAAGGCCTCGGGGTATATCTTTTTTGCCGCCATCATCGAGGCTATGCAATCAAAATCCGCATTTAAATGTGTAGTAATTATTTGCATCGCTATAGAACAGTTTTTTCAAGGGGTGGCATAACTATATCACCAAACTCATAGACCTTGGAAAAATATCGATGGAGATACTGCCTGCCTACTTGAGGATTATCTGTAGGATAGTATTGAAAGGAAATTTTTGTGGGAGGGTGCATATCTGGTTGTCACAAGCCCGGTAAACCAGTGTGCCTTTTAGAGGATACTTTCCTGCTTTAACATCAACAGGGACGCTATAAGTCCTTGAGAATTCGACATTGCCTTTGTGCCCTGTAACCATTTTCCCAATCGCCTCATCCTGAATGAGCACAGGTTCAGGCTCTCTCCATGACTCTTTCTCCTGAAAAACATTTTCATCCATCAAAATTTGTGTAGCCAACAACTCGCCTCCCCTTAAAGGTGATAGCGAATAAATATGCCAACCCTCTTCAACCAAAATGGACATATAAAACTCAAATTCTTCGCCTGGAATAACTTCCTGCTTATTTGTTAATACATCAATCTTTATTTGCGGAAGACTAGCTGGCGAATGATTAAAAAGGGGGATTGCAAATAACGCGCGAGGAAATAAAGATATGAGAACCAGTATTATTAAAACTCTTTTCATAGAAGAAGAAAAGGAATTGCAGGAAAAACTAGGGATTGAGTTTGGCTTCTGTTCCGGTCAAAGCAAGATATTTTTCTATGGTCTTTATAAATTTATCTTCTGAAACAGCTCCCGAAAACATTTCGCCGGAAACCGTTCCCGATTCATAATCATAGGAACCCAGCACGAAAGTCGGGGTGCCTTGGATGCCCATTTCCACACCGTCGCGAATATCGTTCTCTACCCTTTTTTCATACTTGCCATTTTTCCAACAAGATTTAAATTCATCGACATCCTTGACCCCTGCAGTTTCGGCCGCTTCTAAAACCTGAGCCTCATTAATAGTATGAGTCAGGTTTTCATAAAACCAGCTCTGAAGCTGCCAAAATTTACCCTGATCCCTCGCACACTCAACGGCTTGAGCGTAACCTTTGGCTTCTTCATGAAATGGAAGGGGAAAATGGCGGTAACCAAATTGAACAGAATGGGGATATTTATTTCTAACTTTTTGTAACGTTTTTTGTACTCTTTTACAGAAAGGACATTGGAAGTCTGAATATTCAAGCACAAATACCCGCGCCGTTTTATTTTCAGCAGACCATAACATGGCTGATCCTATCCCAGCTACCAAATGAAAATCGTTCGGTGGGGTTAGATATACTTTGGCCCACCCCTGTTTAATTGCCCGTTGAAACTGTTGTTCAATAAACAGATTACGATAACTGTTCCGCAAATAGTCTTCAATTTCACCACGCACCTGCTGCAAACCTCCCAGTTCCTTAATTCCCGGGGTATTGTCATAAAACTTTTTGACTTCCGCCTCAGAAACAGTAGGGATGCTCTGCTCAGCAAATTCTGGATGTTTTTTAGCGAGTTTTTCCAGAATTTTTTCTTTCAAAGCCCGGGTTTGCATTTGGTGCAATTGCATCAAAGCTTCCTGAATCCGAACATGCTTCAAATCATCCAGATGAATGGGTTCATCGTCCACTTCTGCAACTACTGGATTATTGGAATAATGAGAGGTTGGATTGGACTCAGAATAACCCCCTCCCGGAAAAAGAAATAAAAAGGAGAAAAGAATTGCCAGAGCTACTTTATTTTTTTTGGATTTATTTAACACGCCCAACCTTTGTAAAGAAGAGAAGCTCAAATTCGAGGAGAGGCTATTAAGAATAACAGCCTGGATTCAAAACCAATTTCAATTTATACCCTATATTATCCCCCAATCAACACCCAAAACGCAATCCATTGTTTTAAATTAATGGGAACGATCTGGGTGTTAGAAAAGGGGCAAACCGAGGATCATTGCTTGCTGAAAATTAAAACTATTTTCCAGAAATTTATTTTTTAAACGCCTCTTCCGGATTCAGAAATTTGTGACAATTTTCCGCAAGTTTCATAAATGCTTTTGCGGCAACAGAGTCTGGACGGGAAAGCACCACCGGTTGACCGCTGTCAGAATTGGCAACAATATCACCATCTAGAGGGATACTTCCAAGGTAGGGAAGCACTAACTCTTCTGCCAGCTTCTGCCCACCGCCTTTTTTAAACACATCAATATCTTTTTCACAGTGCGGGCAAGACATCGTGCTCATATTTTCAATGACACCTACAATCGGAACATTACTATCTCTGGAAAACGAGATCATTTTGCGAGCATCAAGAATTGCCAGGTCCTGCGGCGTGGTAACAACTACCGCCCCGTCCACTTCACCAATGAAATCGATAATCGTGATTTGCTCATTACCCGTTCCCGGTGGCAAATCAAACAATAAATAATCTAACGGCCCCCAGTTTATATTTCCCAGAAGCTCGATAATGAAGTCATATTTAACTGCATCGCGCCAGGCAATATGCATGTTCGGATCTTCGATCAAAAAACCAAGTGAAGCTACTTTCAGTCCGTTACTGGTTTCATAAGGATCGATTCCAACATCGGTAGATTTCAGGCGAACATTTTCAGCTTGCAATAATTTAGGGATATTGGGTCCGTGTAAATCAGCATCCGCCAAGCCTACCGAATAGCCACTTTCCTGCAACGCAATGGCAAGGTTTGTGGTTACGGTACTTTTACCCACGCCACCTTTATTACTGCCAATAATGAGTTTATGTTTAATCTCATTCATCCGCTTGTTGACAAGCCAGCGGTTATGTTCGTTTTTATCGGCTTTACAGTCGGTTTCATTATTAAACTCACACATTTCACAGGTGTGAAGTAACCGACATTCTCCAGTGACAACCATCTAATCCTCCTGAAAAAAATATAGGGGCTCCCCTGGAACAAATGAAAAAGAGGGAACACCCTTAGGTATAATTGCTCTAAACCCTGAGGTTATGGAACTCTGATTTCGATGTCAAGAGAAATAGGGCAAAATCAGCCTTTCCCGCAACAAAGTTCTACTTTTCCTGAAACTTTTACTGCTTTTTTTTATCTAAAACTGGAATATCTCAGGTTATTTTTTAATGAAAGATTAATTGAAATAGCCTTACCGTAAAAAAAACCTCTTAATATTTTTATTTCAGGAGTTCTGACACATGAAAAACCTCGCTTCAAAATTAATCTTCCTCACTGCTATATTTTATGTTCTGGCAAGCACGACTGCTTTTGCCAGTAACTCTGTATCCATCAGCCAACCTGCTGATGGCGCCAAAATTTCTGGTCCCGTGAAAATTTGTCTTGCTACATCTGGAGTGACCGTCGAACCTGCAAAGCGTGGGGTTCATGACGGCAAAGGACATCATCATATCCTTGTGGATGCGGATGTTCCAGGAGATTTGAGCAAACCCATTGGTAAAGACGCAAATCATGTTCATATGGGTGACGGATCGAAATGCAAAACATTGAATCTAGCGGCAGGGAAACACACCATTCGCGCTCTGTTCGCAAAAGGAAATCATGTTCCCTACAACCCTGCACTGACAGCAAAAGTTTCCATTGAAGTCCTTGCAAGCGTAGGCATCACCAGCCCTCCTAAAGGCGCTATGGTTACCAGCCCGGTTAAAGTCTGCCTGGAAACTTCAGGGGTAGAGGTAGAACCCGCAAAAAAGGGAGTAAACCAAGGCAAAGGACATCACCATATACTTGTTGATATTGATGTTCCAAGAGATTTGAGCAAACCCATTGGAAAAGACGCAAATCACATTCATATGGGCGATGGTTCGACCTGTAAGGAAATCAAGTTGGCTTCAGGAAAACATACCGTGCGCGCTCTATTCGCAATGGGAAACCATGTTCCCTATGACCCCGCACTCACAACAGAGGTAACATTTAACGTCAAGTAAGCAATATTCGCTCTAAACACACCGCCTGGAAAAATAACCGGGCGGTGTGTGTTTCTCTTCCTTAATATTTTTCACACCCTCCCCAGCACCTTTTAGCTTCAGCCAGCTAAAATCTGTTATAATTTGCTTAACCCTATCCCAATATTCTTGCACCATTTTGAAACTTCATTAATTGGGAAAACTCTTTAAAGTCACTAAACAAATGCTCTCAGCTATGAAATTTTTTTATCAGAAAAAAATTATCTTTTCCTGCACTATTTTCCTATTACTGGGGTGGGTAAGTATAACAAATGCCCATGAAGTTAATAAAAGTGCTGTCGCTTTGCTGATCGCAAAAAATGAAACGGGTAAAACCGTGGGAACCGGGTCCGGTTTTGTAGTTCAACCCGATGGGACATTGGTAACCAACTATCATGTTCTCGTCGATGCGCACGCTGTCAAAGCCTATTTCCCCAATGGCACCCAGGTAGATGTTATTGGAATTCGCAAAATTGACCGCGTCAGGGATTTTGCGATTTTAGAACTGGCAAAGGGATTTTACTCCACCCTCGAGCTAGGCGACTCTTCAACTTTACAGGCTTATGATTTCACCAGCGCACTGGGATATTTATCTGAAAATGTTAAAGAAAGTAACGGGACTGTTGAGGGTATCGTGGCTCAAACTTATGGCTTTGTTTTGGGTATACACCCGCAAGCTATTCCCAATGTTCCTTTCATATATACGACCACAGCTTTTGGTTCCGGTTTCAGTGGTGGCCCTTTAGTAAATAAGTCTAATAAAGTTGTGGGAATTGCCACCATTGAAGGGCGATCAATTAACCTTGCGATTCCAATCCAACTTGTAAAACCTTTTTTAAAGGAAAAGAAATCCTTTAGCTTCCAGGAGCTTTTACAACAAGACAAAAATTCAAAAGAAGCCATGTATTATCGCGGTAATTTTTATTTATACGGATTGGGAGACCCCAATAAAGCAATTGATGAATTTGAAAAAATTCTCATTCAAGACCCAAACTTCACCCTCGCCCATTACGACCTCGCCGTTGCCTATCGTGATCTTGGAATGGAGGATGAAGCCATCCAACAATACGAAAAAACCATAGAACTACAACCCAATTTCCCTGAGGCCTTGTCCAATCTGGGGGGATATTATTTTCGTTCAGGGAAAATTGAGCAAGCAAAAGAACTGTTTGCAAAAGCGGTTAAAATCTATCCTAATTTCATACAAGGCCTTTCTAACCTGGGAGCTGTATTGAACAAACTAGGCCATCCAGAGGAAGCCATCCCGCACTTAAAAAAGACATTGGAACTGAATCCAGAATTTGCGATCGCAAGCTTTAACCTGGGCAATTCCCAGTTTGCCTTGAATCGTTTTGAGGAAGCTCAGAAATCCTATGAGCGGTCCGCAGAACTGGGGCTGGACTTTCTTTCCATGCATTGGAAACTTTACCAGATTCATATGACCCGAAAGGCCTATAAAAACGCTGAACAAGAATTGCAAACAATTCTCCAGATGGACCCGCTGAACGAAGAGGCGCAAAAGAAACTATCCGAGCTTCCCAAAGTTCATTAGTTTCCCACCTGAAAACTTTGAATCGTTTCAGTCACCACAGAGAAAACTGAAAACATACTTTCTGGCGAGCATTTATTAAGCGTATCTTCCTGGGTATGCCAGTAGGGATAGTCAAAATCTATCAACACCGTTGCGGGAACGCCCATTTTGTAAAAAGGATAATGGTCGTCAAAAATGGTGTACTTCGATTGCGATTTAAAAGATGAGTTCTTTTGTTTTTCAGCAATGGAATATATCTTGTCAAGAAAACGACCACTGCCCTTCAGAGAATAAGTCTCCTTAAATATCTGCAGATCCTTATCCCCAATCATATCTACTATCAATACCCAGTAGGGCCAGGATTTACGGTCCACTTGCAAAAGGCTTTGCGCGTAATGAGTCGATCCAAGCAAATTGAGCCCCGACCCGCGGGCACCATAATCTTCACCATCAAAAAATACCAGATGAATAGGCCGGGGAGCCGGGTGTTGAAACAAGTAATGCGCCAAAGCTAACAACACTGCCGTGGAAGAACCTCCATCATTCGCCCCGAGTATGGGCGTGATTTGTTTTTCGAGATCGGTTTCCTGATCGGCAAAAGGACGGGTATCAAAATGCGAACCTATTACGATAGGTGTGCCTCCTTCCGTCCCTGCAAATTGT
>JAJDBA010000266.1 GCA_029261675.1 Nitrospinaceae bacterium | reverse complement strand
TACTCTACCCCTGAGCTACGCGCCTGAAAAATCAGATGGTTGCTATTCTAATTCGGGAACCCCATTTGGTCAAGCCCGACGAGCCGCCGGGAGCAAAATAAACACTTTTTAAAATCAGAAAGTTTCATAGTTTCCAACCTTCTGTCGACACGCAAAGCCAATCAATTTTCTCTAGAACCCTAAATTCATCACCCGCGTTTTCGAAACTGTTTATTAACACCAGTGAGATTAAGGCGCATATTAAATAACTCCTTACTGACATTATATTTTTTAATTGCCTCCACTTGAGTCATTTTATTTGTTTTTATTGAAACAAGGGCAACGCGGGGCAATAGAAGGGTTCTGGCGAGAATATCCGCCTCTTCTTCTAATTCAGAATTATAGGAATTTATTAGAAAAAAACCTCCGTCATAAAAATCAACCCGAGTAGGTTTGTGGGCGAGGATTACATGAGAGAGCTCATGCATTAAATCATGGGATTGTCGACATTTTGGGTGCGAAGAATTTAAAATAATCAGTGGTGAATCAACGTTAGCAAGAGTAGCAGCTGACCAATTAGAAGGATTTTTTTTTAAAACTAAAACCCATTTTTTCGGTAAACCAGGAATCATTTCTGGCGTCCAAACCATTATTTTCAAATGGTCAGCCAACCTCCATGCACATAAGGGATCTACTTCTTTGATTTCTAGCTTGTCTCTGTAATTCGATGCAGTATTTTCGGCCCATGTTTTAAAGCCTCGTCTAGCCATTTTGTTCTAAACCCTATCCTGAATTTTTAAAGCTTTTTGGGCGTACATAATCATATTAGCTAATGCCTCTGCTGTGTCACGATCAAGAGTTTTGTCCACTTTGAAATGGACTTCTGCCTCACTAATTTCACTTTTTGCAGGTTTACTGCCTAAGACGTCCCCAGGGTTGACCTCCAACCAATCGCAAATTTTCTTAAATGTTTCTAAATCTGGAAGATGACCATTTTCTATTCTGGATAAAGTGGATGAGCTAATACCAACTTCTTTTGCTGTAACACGTAGTCCATGATCACCTCTTTTTTTAGCAATTTTTATTCCGAGGTTTTCAAGGCTTGGACGTGACATAAAGCCTCCTTTTCAAATGTTATTAAAAATCAAATTTGTCCTATTGGTAAAAAAAGTTTTGACAAGTAGGACAGTTTAGAGTAGCGTCATAAAAAAGATTGTCCTACCAATGCAACAATCTCATAAATGAGGGACAACCGCAATAGGAAATTTAAACCAAGGAGCTTAAAAATGCAACACGCAGAACTGGATGAAATCGAAGTAGTAGATTTAGAAGAGTACGCTTGTTCAGAAAAGCCAATTCCCACGCACGTCAAGTACTACCTGATACGAGTGGACAAAGAAAAGTTTCGAGTTCAGTCACCTATCACCGCAAAAGAAATTCTAATTGTAGCTGGCCTTGCACCAGACGATTATCATCTGCAGCAAAAATTTCGTGGCGGCAAACGTGAGAAGCTTGAGCCTGAACAAGAAGTCGATCTCACAAAACCTGGAGTAGAGCGTTTCGAAAGTGTTCCTCGTGAGGCATGCAATGGCTAATCGTCGAAGAGACTTTCATTTGTCCGATGAGGATATTCAGTTTCTCGATAGCACAAACCTAGATTGGGAGGCCGTTCAAGATGGCAATAAGCGCGCTGTCATATTTTATGGCTTCCCTCTCCGGGAACCATTTCAGCCTAATACTGTTGAATTAAAAATTAAACTTCCACAGGATTATTCTTCAGGGGCAGCTTTAGATATGTTTTTTACCAGTGTTCAAGTAACTCGTTCGGACGGGAAAATAATTCCAAGGTTAACTCAAAGCGGTTCGTTTTATGGAAAAATCTGGTGGCAATGGTCAAGGCATTATCCTCCTGGAACTAAGTGGCGCCCCGGAGTGGATAACCTTGGAACACATATAAGCTTTGTGAAAAATATTCTTCACGATGAAGCGGGAGGTAAAACATGGCAGTGAGTTTAAGAATGACTGGTTTACAACATAATGAAATTAAAAAGCATGTTTTGACCAAAGACGGTAAGGAGGCTGCCACACTTTTATTCTGCCAACCCGTTTTCCGAAATTTTGATGTTCTTTTACTTGTTAAAAAGATAGAACATATTCCTTATGAGGTTTGTGCGGTAAGAACCAAAAATTATTTGTCCTGGCCTACCGAGAAAATTCTTTTGCCTAAAATCGAAAAACTCGAACGAGAAGGACTTTCTCTAGTAATGCTCCATAGTCATCCAAATGGCTTTCCTGAGTTTTCTCAAACAGATAATGAGAACGATCTAAATATTTTGGAACGATTAGTTTCTAATATTGATGGGGATCAACCACATGGTTCCGCCATTATGCTTCCTGACGGTGAAATAAAGGGAAGAACATTGGATGAAAATAATTGTTTCATTCCAATGAAAAAGGTTTTAGTGGCCGGAGATCAAATCCACATTTATTTGGACAAAAAAATTGATTGCGTAAAACATATGCCAGGTTTTATGCAAAAAAATTCACAAATATATGGCTCAAAAATTATAAATTATTTTCGTTCACTAAGAATTGGCATTGTCGGCTGTTCGGGTACCGGGAGCCCCATGATAGAACTTTGTATGCGCTATAACGTTGGCGAGCTTGTTCTAGTTGATCCGGACATAGTTGAGGAAGACAATTTAAACCGACTAGTACTATCACGCTTAGTCGATGCCAAGAATAGGGTTCCAAAGGTAGAAGTCTACGAAAAATGGCAAGCAGAGTCAGGTCTTCCAACCAAAGTTTACACTTTTAAAGAAATCGTCCCATCGGAAAACACAATCGAGGCATTGTCCAAGTGCGATATCATTTTTGGTTGCGTGGACAATGTTGTCGCTCGCCATTCACTAAATAAAATCACATGCGCATATTTAATTCCATATTTTGATCTTGGAGTGGGCGTTAAAATGGATAATAAAACTCCTCAAAACTTACACCAAGCAACTGTACGTTGCCACTATATCCAGCCTGACCAATCATGCCTGCTTGATCGCGAGGCTTTCTCAGCAGAAAGATTAGCAGATGAAAATCATCAAAGAGATGACCCAGAGTTTTACAAAATTTTAAAAGAAGCTGGCTATACCGGCAACAATGAAGAAGTGCAAGCAGTTATGGTCTTTACTATGGAAGCCGCAGCATTGGGAATGGACGACCTAAAGGCACGATTGCTATGTTACAGGGTTGACTCCAATAAGGATTTTGACCAGCAGGAGAGATCATTTACACATGGCTACTATGAACATTGTTCTCATTCGACTAAGAATGTGGCCTTAAGAAACTTTATTGCTACTGGCGATAACCACAAAAAGCTATAGGTGATTAAAATGTTTAAAAAGGCATTCGCATCGTTTAGCGAATTTTGCAAAAGATTATTTCAAACACCGTATAAAGCAGAATGCGTGGAGGATTTACCTGACAATTTCAAAAAGAAAACTCTATATGTTATTGGGACTAAAGATGAGCCTTGGCAGGTTGAATTATTTTGTCCTTGCGGATGTGAGGATAAAATAGTTTTACCTACCAACGATTCAATGAAACCGAGGTGGTATCTAAAAGTACAAAAGGGGAAACCAAGCTTAAGCCCTTCTATATTTCGGTCTAAAGGCTGTAAATCACACTTCTTTATAAGGGAGGGGTACGTTGACTGGTGTTTTGATTAAGCATTACCCCTCTCCCTTATGAAAAGGGAGAGGGTGCTAAATGGCCCAACGCCTAGTTGGCTTTGGTGTAGATTTCACCGCCTTTTTCTTTGAAGGATTCGGACATTTCTTTCATGCCTTCATCGAGGGCCTGCTTGTCTTCGATGCCTTTTTGCTCGGCGTAATCGCGAACGTCTTGTGTGATTTTCATTGAACAGAAATGCGGTCCGCACATGGAACAGAAATGCGCGACTTTCGCGGAGTCTTTCGGCAACGTTTCATCGTGGAACTCCAACGCTTTTTCAGGATCGAGCGAGAGGTTGAACTGATCTTCCCATCTAAACTCAAACCGGGCTTTGCTCAATGCGTCATCTCGCACTCGTGCACCGGGGTGGCCTTTTGCCAGGTCTGCCGCGTGCGCTGCGATTTTGTAAGTGATAACGCCTTCTTTAACGTCTTGCCGATTGGGTAGACCCAAATGTTCTTTCGGCGTTACGTAGCAGAGCATTGCCGTTCCGTACCAACCGATCATGGCGGCGCCGATGCCACTGGTGATGTGGTCGTAACCCGGTGCGATGTCGGTGGTCAATGGACCTAATGTATAGAAAGGAGCTTCGCCACAGGCTTTCAACTGCTTCTCCATATTTTCTTTAATCATATGCATGGGAACGTGGCCCGGACCTTCGATCATGGTTTGGACTTCGTGCTTCCATGCGATCTGTGTCAGTTCACCGAGAGTTTCCAATTCAGAAAACTGAGCTTCGTCGTTGGCATCGGCTGTGGAACCGGGACGCAGTCCGTCACCCAATGAAAAGGCAACGTCATAGGTTTTCATGATTTCGCAGATTTCTTCAAAGTGGGTGTAGAGAAAATTTTCTTTATGATGCGAGAGACACCACTTGGCTAAAATCGCGCCACCACGCGAAACAATTCCTGTCACACGTTTCGCTGTCATCGGTACATAACGCAACAACACGCCAGCGTGGATAGTGAAATAGTCCACTCCCTGCTCGGCTTGCTCGATCAAGGTGTCGCGATAAATTTCCCATGTCAGGTCTTCGATCACGCCATTTACTTTTTCAAGCGCCTGATAGATTGGCACGGTGCCGATAGGCACAGGCGAGTTTCTCAATATCCATTCGCGTGTGGTGTGAATGTTTTTCCCTGTTGATAAATCCATAACATTGTCAGCCCCACATCGAGACGACCAAACCATTTTTTCGACTTCTTCTTCTATAGAAGAGGTGACTGCCGAGTTACCGATGTTGGCGTTGATTTTTACCAGAAAGTTTCGGCCAATGATCATCGGCTCGGACTCGGGATGATTGATGTTGTTCGGAATAATGGCTCTACCTCTCGCCACTTCATCGCGAACGAATTCGGGAGTGATCTCTTGCTGCAGGTTGGCGCCAAAAGAGTTGCCGGCTAAACGTTCTTCGCGTTCGTTATTTTCCATCCATTGTTTGCGTTTCTGGTTTTCTCGGATAGCAATGAATTCCATTTCTGGTGTGATGATTCCCTTTTTCGCGTAATGCATTTGCGATACGTTTTGTCCTGGTTTTGCACGCAGAACTTTATCGCGAGTTTTAGGGAACCGTTCGGTGTTGGGGTTTTCGCCTTCGCGATAGCCGTCATCTTTCGGCTCGATTTTTCGGCCGCCATAATATTCCACATCGCCACGACCTTCGATCCACGGCAGGCGGATGGGTTTTAGTCCTTCTCGGATATCGATTTTTGCATCGGGGTCGGTGTAGGGCCCGGAAGTATCGTAAACGATCAACGAGCTTTCATCGTTTTGGTGACCGTTGCCATTTCCATTACCATTTTCTGTTACGGTTGTGGATGGCGAGAGAGAAATTTCGCGGAACGGTACTTTAATATCTGGATGCAGGGTTCCCGAAACATAGACCTTTTTTGATTTAGGAGAAATGGGATCGGTAGAGATGTTTACCTTTTCGTCGGTAGCTCCATGCCGATTTCCGTTTCCATTACCGTTAGGTGTTGTCATGATGTTACTCCTCGAAAGTGATGCATATATTCGTATGCCTTTTGTTTTATATCTTTTGAGTCCCAGATTCCTGAAATGACGGCGACTCCATGAGCGCCTTGTTTCAGAACTTCGGGAACGCGGTTTAGTTTAATTCCCCCTAAAGCCAGCACCGGAAGGTGAACCGACTTTACAATCTCCCCCAACTTTTCGGGTCCTTGCGGAGGCCCAAAATGTATTTTTGACGGCGTTTCATAAATCGGGCTGAAAGTAATGAAATCCGCCCCTTCCGCTTCTGCGAGAAGCGCGCCTTCTTTAGCATGGGTTGAGACCCCTACAATAAGGTTCGGAAACTTATCTTTAACTTCACCTGCCGGTACACTGGTCTCGGTGAGCTGAACCCCATCTGCTCCGGCAATTTCAGCTATGTCGGCGCGATCGTTTATGAAAAGCTTTGCGTCATACTTTTTTATGATTGGCTTAATCTCAAGAGCCTGTGCCAGCAACTCTTTCGGGCTCAGATCTTTTTCTCTCAATTGAATCGCTCTTACGCCACCTTGCAAAGCCTTCTCTACTTGCTCGGTGATTGGCTCTCCCTGATGATGTTTAAAATCTGAAATGAGATAGACATGTAAAAAATCAAGTTCGCTATTTTGTGATGTCTTCATCATCAACTCAATTTAAAAAATTAAATTTTTTTAAATGTCATGCTGAGTTTATCGAAGCATACATTTCACCCTTCGACAAGCTCAGGGTGACAACCCTAAAGATCAATCAAACCATCCATCGGACTGCTAGCCGAAGCATAAAGTTTTTTCGGTATTCTACCTGCTTCGTAGGCCATGCGCCCGCATTCCACAGCCATTTTCATAGCCATGGACATTTTCAAAGGATCTTTCGCGCCAGCGATAGCGGTGTTCATCAAAATTCCGCCGACACCCAGTTCCATTGCGCGGCTGGCGTCGGAAGCGGTGCCAACCCCCGCATCAATAATGACGGGACATTTAACGGCTTGCAGAATCAGTTTAATATTGTATGGATTTCGTATTCCCAATCCCGACCCGATAGGGGCCGCTAATGGCATTACCGCAGAGCACCCTATATCTTCCAGTTTCTTACAGAGAACAACATCATCGGTGCAGTAGGGCAAAACATGAAACCCATCTTTGATTAAAAGTTTCGAGGCTTCCAAAGTTGCCTCGTTATCAGGAAACAGGGTTTTTTCGTCCCCAATCACTTCTACTTTGACGATGTTACCGAGTCCCGCTTCTCGGGCCAGCTCGCAGGTCATCACTGCGTCCTTGACCGAATAACAACCTGCGGTGTTGGGAAGAAACGTGTATTTTTTCGGATCAAGGTGATTGAGAATAGAATCTTTGTTTTTATCCAGCTCAATACGGCGCACGGCGAGGGTAACCATTTCTGCCCCGGAAATTTCTATGGCCTGTCGCGCTTCATCAAAATCTTTGTATTTTCCAGTGCCAACAATCAACCTGGAACGAAAGGTTTTGTCCCCAATTTTCATAAATTCATTGCTCATATTTTTCGATACTCTCCAAACGATAAACTATTGATTAAATGCCGCCACCGACTGCATGTACGATTTCGACCTTATCATTATCTTTAATAGTGGTTGAATCAAATTTTGATCGTGGAACCACTTGCTGGTTCAACGCTATTGCGAAATTAGGTGCCTGAATATCCAGCTCCTTTACAAGTTCAGCTAGGTTCTGGCTTTCTTTTACCTCTCGCTTATCTCCATTGATGGTCAATTCCACGAATAAATTCTCCTGAAAAAAGCAAAAGTGGGTGTTTTAAACACTTGAAAAAATTGATTCTAAAAATTCTAACCTAAACCAGAAAAAACAGAGGGCATAAAAAAAGCCGCACTCCAACTAAGGAAATGCAGCGTATCTTTTCAGATGGCTTCACTTCCCTTCGCTGGTATAACCCAGATCAGGTTCAAAGGGTCGTCCGGATAAGGACTCTCAGTTTAAAAACGCCCCCAGTGATCGTGTTAAGGTAAGATTATTTGATATTTAATACAAGTCAAGTTTTATTGACGGAAAAATAAAAAAGAGTACTATTCAGTTATATGAAGAAACTTCTGCTTTGGCATTTAATTTTAGGGTTTTTTATGATCGGGGCTTGCGCTACGGTTCCCAGAACCACAAACCCCTATTTTGAAATGCCACCGGACCAACTCCTTCAAGCCGAGCGGGAATTATTTGCTCTGGCCTTGCAACAACAAAAAAATAACAAACTGGAATCTTCAATAGAGCTCTGGAAGCGCTTTCTGGCAAACAACCCCAGGTCATTTCGAGGTTATAACAATTTGGGAATGGCTCATTATACCAACGACCAGTTATCCTCTGCGATTTCCGCTTTTGAAACCGGATTGGCCCTTGAAACCTATGATCACAAGATTAGGGACAATTTAAAAAGAACGCTCAAGTTTCAGGTGACTTTGCTACGCGAAAATAAAGACTATGATGCGGCTATCCATTATTTAAAACGCATCAGCGAACTTTCCGAAGAACCGGAAACAGAAAAAGTTGCATTGGAAATTGAAACGATGGAAGACCGAATTTTCGAACAGGTGAAGCGATCTAACACTCTGGAAGATTATGAAATTTTTCTAGCCCGATACCCCAATAGTCCCAAAAACTCCGATGAAGCACGTCGCCAGATCGCACGCATGCGACCACAAGCATCGATGGAACTGCCCACAATGGCAATGGAAGAAAACGCTTCTTCTCCTAATATGGAATTAAATCCTTTTGTTCCTGAGTCGATGGAAACGCCGAGATCATCTATGCCGGATACGGTAATCAGTGAAGACACCATCGAAATTGTTGCCGCAGAAAAACCAAAATCCGAAGAAATGCAGAAGGCAAATGAGTTCCCTGAAGGCGAGCCTATGTTGGATCCGGAACCCGACATTATGGATGAACCTCCGGCTAAAAAAATGAAAATGTCTGAGGAAAAACCTGCAATGAAAAAAACGCCTGTCAAAGCGACGGCGATGAAACCCGTTAAGAAAGTAAAAATCACTACAAAAACAACGCCACTTAGAGTTCGAGCCGATCCTTCCAGCAAAGCCGAGGTAGTTGCTCAATTACCCACGGCGACTATAGTACCCATGTTTCAAGAAACCGGGCAATGGTACCAGATCGAGTATTTACCCGGTAAAAAGGGATGGATATCCAAAAAATATTCAAAACCGGTTAACTGATATTTTTCATTCACTCCTGTAATAAAAAAACTCGCCTTAAAATTCCAAGTATTTTGTCTTGACGCTTATATAAAAATTTGTAATATACCCTTTACGATTTCAACCTATTAACAAACCTAACTAAAAATAATTATGACCACGATTGCGATGGAAGAACTGAACCCACTGATCCAGAGTGAATGGGAATATCTGGAATCTAAAAAGGGAGAGTGGAGCCTGCTCGAAGGTGAACAGGATATGGAAATTTTGGAACATGTGTTGCGTTGCATCCTCCATATGGATCTTACTGATAAAAAACCACGAGAGTTTCAGGAATGTGTGAAAGTGCAAAACCCTGATGGAGGTTGGTCAAAAGAATCGCACACTCAAAAAACCTCGATGTGGATCACCACTTTTGTCGGGCTAAAATTATGCCGCGGCAACATGGTCATTAAAGACCCGGAAATTCAGACGACCGTTGATAAAACTCTGGAATATGTTTTATCCATGCAGGAGGAAGACGGACACTGGGCCGATGAAGAATGGTCGCATTTAGATACAACTTGTTCTGTTACCTGCTTTCTCACCATCTATCAGGTTACTCAGGATAAAAAAAATGATGCACGTATCAACAAAGCTCGAATCCGTGGGTTCGAATACATTTCTAATTGGCAAAAAGATTCTGGCCTATGGAAAGATGATACTTTCCATCCCGCAGGGATAGAGACGACCGCACACCTGATGCAATACACTCTGGTGCCTGCTTACTTTATGGACGGTATCGAGTTTGCCAAGAAGATGTGCCTCGAAGCCGCCGACTCTTTGATAGTAGAACAAGCTGAAAACGGTAGCTGGGATAAAGAAAACACCGATCACACAATGGATGCCTGCAGGAATTTAATGCTGGTCTCCGACACGTTTAAAACCAAAGAAAAGTATGCACCAATAATTGAAAAAGGGGTTCGATGGTTGATCGACATTAAAAACGATCAAGGTTGGGGAGATTTTCCAGACGAACCCAGTAACGTTGAACGTACCGCCGATGGTCTCGATACGTTGCTTAAGTATAGAAGATTTCGCAGCGATGCACCCATGGCCCACTTCTGGGCATTCACCAAATAACCCTCTACGAGGGAGGAAATGGGTCGATGCTTTTTTGTTTTGATCTGAATGTTTTCTGCTTCTAAAAAAATTTCACCCTCTCTCTAAACCCTAATTAATAAACTCAACAGGTTCTACTTGGAAGCAATAATTTTACTAGCAGGTTATGGTTCACGGTTAGACAGGCAAGACTTGCCGCATAAATCACTTTTGCCTTTTGGTGAAGAAACTCTACTTTCTCGACATTTAAAATGCCTGCAAAATATTGGCATCCAAAAGGTTCACCTGATTCTCGGGCATAATGGTCAAGCTGTTAAAAATTATGCGCAGGAATTAAACCTGCAACTTTCTCTCCACTTTATTGACAACCCCGTTTACCTCACTACTGGCAACACTCTTTCAATGGTGATGGGCCTTCGCCACTGCGAAGGAGAGACATTAATCCTCGATGGCGATGTGCTTTACCCCCCTCAAGCATTGACGGACTATGTCAAAAATGCACAACGTTCATCGTTTGCGTTGATCCCCGCAGATATCGAAGATGCAG
>JAJDBA010000265.1 GCA_029261675.1 Nitrospinaceae bacterium | reverse complement strand
AAATTCAGGATGGGGAGGGGAGGATTCGAACCTCCGAAGGCTGAGCCGACAGATTTACAGTCTGTTCCCTTTGGCCACTCGGGAACCTCCCCGAAATTTTGGGAAAAACGCGACCTCAAAAGCCGGTCAAACACTTTACCTTAAACCTCCAACGCAGGACCCTAGAGCCCCTTCAAAACCAATCATTTAAAACTGGAGCTGGCAAAGGGACTCGAACCCCCGACCTGCTGATTACAAATCAGCTGCTCTACCAACTGAGCTACGCCAGCTCAGCAAATAAAAAACCCCCACTTTACACCTTGATTTCCAAAGTTGCAACTAAAATTGGAGGTCTATAAGCTATAAAATTTCGAATTACAGGATATTTTTCACGAAAGGGTGATTATGGCAGGCACTATAACATGACCTACTATACTTTACACAAAAAAAAAGCCCTATCTATAAAATAAGTGCCCGATTCTAGCATAAAATTATTAAAAAAAAAATATTTTTAGCAATTATTTTTCCACGGACTACAATTTGTTTCCAAAAAACCGCTTGGAAGGGACTTTTCTTGCTTCAGCACCCCTAATTAACGACAATTAATGACGTTCTTTATATTTTCGGAACTTTCTGGAGGATTTCCTTTTTTTGGTCGATTTCTTTGCCGGTTTCGGGTCAACCATCTTTTTAGCCACCTTGAACTTCGATCTACAAAACTTTGCGGTGTATTTAAAGTTGTAATAGTCTACTGAATTCTGTGCATCCTGAAAAGAAACGATATAAGGGATAATCAAAGGAGAAGACAACAAGTAAAACCAAGCTTTATCTTTTTCACCCGTATACCACTGCCCCCCACCAGGAATCATAGAATATAAAAACGCCACATCTCTTTCAAAATACTGGTATTCCCTATCACAACCCGCCTTGATCAAGCTCTCCATCTCTCTTTCCATAGTCGGAGTGATGCGCTTGAATTTCATAGGCGATCCGCCCCCTCCCTTCGCCCAACAACCGGAAAGGAAAAATAGAACGACCACCACACCTGTGATTCTGAAAAACCCTGGCATACGACACCAAATCAATTAACTCGTTTTATTTCAATAAATTATAGGGGATTCTCTGAAAAACGTCAATGCCCTATCCCATGTAGGGAATTGGCAAGCGGATAATGCATAAAGAGTGGAAGCAGAAAACTAAGTTCTTACTTTTCCATCCGCCATATAAAAATCCACTTTTTTGCGTTGCGGGTCAAAAGGCATGTCATACCAGTCTTCGCCCTGAGAGGCGATCCGAAACCCAATGATATCTGCTTTTTGGCCGGACTCAATTTTTCCACACGGTAGATTCAAAATTTCTCCTCCAAAACGCGTTGCCATCGCTAAAATTTCTTTGCGGCTAACATCTGGCAATAGTTTATCTGCCATACGTATTTCTTCGAGAAAATTTAGAGAATCATTGCTGGCCAAAGAATCCGTTCCCAATGCCACTCGAATTCCTGCATCAAGCATTTTTCTAACAGGAAGAATGTGGGTGCGTCCAAACCAGTGTGTGCTTTTCGGACAAAATACTGCTGCCTGAACGGCATCTATATCGTCACCAATAAAATTACAATGAACAGCGACTGTTTCATTTAAGACATCCAGAGATTTAAGATAACGGGTAGGGGTCGTACCCGGAACCCTCCAACTCATTTCAAAAGCCTGCCTATCTTTTAAAAGATCAATTAAAGGACCGCTGCCTCTTTCAATAAACAGCACCTCTTCATCGGTTTCCGCCAGATGAGTTGACAGAAGGCATCCATACTTTTTTGCCAATTGATCCAAACGTTGCCACAATTTTGCAGAAACAGAATAAGGTGCGTGCGGAGCAATCCCTAAATTACAATTCGACGCATGAGCCTTTAAAACCACTTCGACTTCCTCGGCGATAGCCTCGGCTCTCTCTTCCTGAAAACCTATCGTTTCCAAAAATAAAACACTACGAAATCCTAAATCTGAAATGGAATCCAACAAAACCGGGTCTGCGACATAATCCGCGAGGGCGGTTACGCCAGAAGCTTTCATTTCATCCGCACCCATGCGTATACCTCTCATTCTTTCTTCATCACTCAAGGCAACGTTGAGGGGAATCAAATCACCAATCCAGCTGGCAAAGGTTTTTGCAGGTGAAAGTTTTTTTCCAAGGGCCGACAATCCAAGATGGCTGTGGGCATTGACAAATCCCGGCATGAGCAAGTGGTCCGAAAGATCCAGAGTTTCTTCTGCTTCTCCCCCCACAGGAGACACTGTTACAATCTCCCCTCCCTCTATTATCAACTCACCATTTTCAATCGGCTCGCCACATTGGGTAAGTAAAACGCGGAATTTTATTTTTAAAGACATTTATTTTTCGTAGCAGGAAATCAACTAAAGTTAAAAGCTCGACAACACTTGCAAGTTTGACGGGGGCCGACCTATTGAATCCAGCCTCAGGCTGGTGGAGTTAAAAAAAAGTAGTGTCGCGGTATTGCTGGTAAGCTTCACCCAATTGCTCTCGCAAAACCTGTTCTTCCGTTCTGGCGCGGAAAATATTCAGAGGTACCACCACTACCAAAACATAAACCAGACAAATCGTTGAACCACAGGCTAGAAACAATCCACTCAGAGTCAGAACAATACCAATATAAACAGGATGTCGAAAAAATCGATACACTCCGCGTGTCACCAATCGGTCTGTACCCGGTAAAACAGCCAACGAAGGCCCCAGTGTCAACATTGCCAGAATCCATAAGATCACCCCCACAGCACCCACTGACAATCCTGCATAAACCAATTCATCATAGCCGAAGCCAAAATTCTTGGGCCCCAGATAGGCAAATACCAAAGGCAAGAGGTAAAACGATGGTACTAAAATGTTCAGCAAAAACCGCTGATTGGAACTAAGATTTTTTATATCAATCATCATTTCAACTTTACAAGCTACTACTAGTTGCCCCCACGGCTAGTGGCCCTCTAACGAGGGAGGCCGATAACAATGGCTAATTTCCCTGCCACCAATAGACTTCTCGGCACACCAAACTATTGCTAGTTGCCCCCACGGCTAGTGGTGGTGGTGGTTATTTTTTTGTTAAAAATTTCTCTGCCCTCCAGAATCTCCAGGTCGATCACAACTTTATAAAACGGCAGAGAAAATTTCATGTCTTTGAGTTTGACCGCATCTTTTTCCGAAACGAGGATGTATTTGGCTCCTTCTTGAGAAGCAATGGACTCCAGATCTTTAATATCATTCAAGCTGTATTCATAATGATCTGGAAAAGCTTTAAACATTTTTAGTTGCACCTGCACATCTTGCAAAATCTGCCGAAAACCTTCCGGCTTAGCGATTCCGCAAAAGGCGATGACGGGCTGACCTTTTAAAACTTCAGCATCACAAACATCGCCATTTTCCATATTTATTATTGAGTCCAATCGCAGATGGGTTTTTATTTGCGGAATAGAACCCAAAAATTTCGGCGAAAACTTAACGGCCCCTCCCGAATAACGGGTGAAGCAGACCATATCTGCTCTTCGAGTTTCACTGGCTGGCTCTCTTAATTCACCTGCTGGAAACAGATAATTGTTTCCCAAAGGCCTTTGATGGTCACAAAGTAGAATATCTAAATCCCTGCGCAAAGCCAGATGTTGAAATCCATCATCAAGAATCAAGGTATCGATTTCATAATTTTTTAAAGCATAGCGGCCTGTTTGGAATCTGTCTGCGCCAGTAAGTATAGGAACGTTTTTCAGTTTTTCCGCCATCATCACGGCTTCATCCCCAACCCATTCAGGTGAAAGAAGAATTTCTTTCCCGTCGCAAACCACATTTATGGGTTTCTTAGACCTACCCCCATAACCGCGGGTGAGGATAGCGGGTTTGAATCCATTGCCTCTTAGTGTCTCGGCAATCATCATCACAAAAGGAGTCTTACCTGTTCCTCCCAACGTCAGATTCCCCACACTTATCACCCTGCAGTCGAGGCTGCGTCGCGGAAAAATTCCCCAACGGTAGGCCCAAAGTCGGAAATGATGGCCCAGAAGGTAAAAAAATGAGATGAACCTAAAAAACCAGAAAACAGGAACCCAATACCATTGTCGATCTGGGGATATGATTTTGTAGAATAACTCTGACATAATTATCGAAATTTTTAAAAGCTCTCGGAAAGGAGTATACTCCCAGCCTATGGACTTTATGTACTATATTCTTACTGGAGGCGTCCTCCTTATTACCTCCCCCTTCCTGCTCTTAAAGGCGCTGGCTTCCTCCGCCTTTCGAAAAGATATTAAGGAAAGGTTGAATGGCGTAAAAACGCTTCCAAAATTAAAAGGGAGTTTATGGATACATGCCTCATCTGTTGGCGAAGTACGTCTGGCAAAAACCCTGATCACCCTTTTGCAAAAGCAGGGCGAAACCCGACCCATCGTTTTATCCACATTCACACCTACCGGGTATGCGCTTGCCGTGGAAGAAAAACTACCGAACGTTTTCAGATTGCCCATCGACTTTCCCTTGTGGCTGAATCCGGTTTTTGATCAAATCGAACCTTCTCAACTGATTTTAATCGAAGCGGAATTATGGCCTTGCCTGTTAAGGCAATGCAAGAAAAGAAAAATACCGGTTGTGCAAGCCAACGGTCGGGTCTCAGAAAAATCTATAAAACGGTACGGAAAATTCAAGAGCTTCTTTTTATGGATGACCGAGGCGGTGGTCTTATTTTCTATGCGTTCCCAAACCGATGCAGATCGATTGATAGAGTTGGGCATCCCTGAAGAAAAAATACAGGTGACGGGCAACATCAAGTTCGATGTTCTTCCCTCGGGGTTCGATGAACTAAAGTCTGTCACGTTCAACCCCGATTCTTTTTTAATCGTTTTTGGATCAACCCGACCTGGCGATGAAGGCCCCATTATGGAGGCTTTTCTAAAATTAAAAAAAGATTTCGAAAATATCATTGGCGTGATCGCGCCCAGGCATATGCAACGTTGTCGCGAAGTGGAGGACCTTATCCGGGAATTTAGTGTTGAATACAATTTACTTTCCAATATGCCAGAAGGAAATTGGTCCAACCACCCCGGCTCATTAATCCTTGCAGACAAAATGGGAATCTTAAACAGCTTTTATGCCAATGCCAAGCTGGCTTATGTAGGAGGTGGATTCAACCCGCGTTTTGGCGGTCAAAATATTCTCGAACCCGCTGTGTTTGGAACACCTGTGCTGTTTGGCAAACATATGAATAATTTTGAAGAAGAAGCCCGATTACTCGTTGAGTCGGGTGGCGGAATTCAACTACAAAAAGAAGAAGAACTCTACCAAGCCCTCAAAAAATTGTTGCTAAATTCCGAAGAAAGACAAGAGACCGGTCGGGCAGCAGCAGAAACGGTGCACAACCATCGTGGCGCGGCACTCCGCACCCTAAAAATCATCGAAGAGACTCGTTAAATCTCAGTTTTGCACTCCTATGACTCGTTTCTATCACATCCTCTCCCTACTGGTCGCTGTTGTGATGGTTCCTGTTTTTACGGCACTGTCGGTTTTCTCCAAACATAAATTTAAATTTCTGCGGCACCATTTTGGATTTGTCCCGCAAATCAAAAAGGGCGAAAGCAAAACCCTCTGGCTTTACGCTCTTTCGTTGGGAGAAGTTAAAGCAGCGGCTCCCGTTCTGGAAAAGTTACACAATGAAAACCCGCATCTGAAAATCGTGGTCTCCGTCACGACAGATTCCGGTTATGAAGGCGCTGTGAAACATCTTAATATGGCGGAGAATATTTTCTTTCACCCATTAGACTGCCTTCCGTTTACTTTTCTGGCCCTGAGCAGAATCAAACCCGATCTCTATGTAGTAACCGATACCGGATTCTGGCCTGGCCTGACCGACCAACTACACAAACAAAACACCCCACAGATTTTATTCAATGGTCGTATTTCGCATCGCTCTGCAAGAGGGTATTTGAAAGCAGGTTCGCTTTTCAAAACCATGTTCCAGCAATTCGACCAACTCTGCATGCAAAATGAAAACAGCAAGCAAGCAGCTACGGCTCTCGGGGTGAATCCTGAAAAGGTTGAAGTGATTGGCGATCCAAAGTTCGATTCTTTGCAATCCTTAACGAATGAAGATAGAAACCAGTTACGTAAAACATTTTTGTTAATAGAGAACACGCCCGTATGGATAGCTGGCAGCACCCATGCTGGAGAAGAAGAAATTATCCTGAATGCGCATCAGCAACTGAGAGAGAAGCATTCCGATTTGGTTTTGATTCTTGCACCACGGAGAATAGAACGAATAAACGAAGTGGTCGATTTGCTGCAAAAGAAAAACCTTTCTTTTGCCCGCCGTTCGTCACTCGAAACTTCAGAGCCTGTCATCCTATTAGATACGATGGGTGAATTGGCGAA
>JAJDBA010000264.1 GCA_029261675.1 Nitrospinaceae bacterium | reverse complement strand
GTGTATAAAGATTTCACGGGATCAATGTTTGGTGTTTCGCCATTAAAAAACCATTCCCATGTGAACGGGTGTTTTGCCGGGGATGATTTGGAATAAACTTGAGGCTTTAATCCCCAATTGTCTTCGAAAAGAATTTCCCGTCCTTCTACCCCTTTGAGTAAAGTGAACGATTGATTGCTTATCCGCACTTCGCGTTCGAGCGGGGGTTTTCTTCCGCCACTGCAGTTGGTGAATGGAAATGGAATGGGGTCATCGAACACGGTGACTTTGTAGAGAAATCCATCTTGTGCGGTGAGTGCGATTTGTTGCTGTTCACTGAAGTAGCGCACAGGTGGGTGCTCTTGCGGTGTCCAGGTTATTTCGTATGATGTTTGCGGGTCCATGAAAACTTTTAAGATGTTTTTTCCTTCGGGTCCCTTGGGTTCGAAGAAAGCCGAGAAAATATTGAATGCTTCTTTTGAAGGATAGGTTGGCAGGCCTCGGTATCGCAGAGGCGGTAACTCTTCTTCTCGCGACTGGTCGTTGAAAATTCCCCAAATAAATTCGAAGACGGCTCCACCGGTTCCCGGCAATGTGGATTGAAAGAGTTCTACTACTGGTATCAAGTCGAGTTTGGCCCAGTTGACCTGAAACATAAAACTGATGAAAACAGCTTTGTCGAACGTGCCATCGGGCAATGCATAAAGTCCGTCTTTAGTGAGCCGGATATCGTATTTGCCTTCACCCTGATGCACCATATGATCGTCATCGTAAAAATATTTTATTTCAGACACAGGCACGCGCCAGGCTTCTGCGGCTTTTTCACGGAGGTCGTCCAGCGACATTTTTTCCCAGCCATCATGGGTGCTGATATCGATTTGTGTCGCAAAGGTTTTAGCGCGTGGTTTAATGCCTACCCATTGCTTACAGTCGAGTTGCATACGGGCGAGGGCGAGCTGAGTTTTTCCATCATCCGTCTGAGTCCACAAGGCCTCGTGTAGCGGAGTGCCATCGGGATCGGTGCACAGAAAACGTCGGCCATCTTTGTTATAGAAGGCAATATGCCGGGTTGAAAAAATCTTAACGCGGGTATTTACGACCGTTGGCTCATCGTTTTCAAACCATATTTCGCAACCGTCTTTTGTCTGTGTTTTCAGGCTGGGAATTACTTTTTCCAATTCTGCCGCGTAAGACAGGTTATCGGCGAATATGAGTGACCCTTCTCGGGTCAATGCTTGAATGATTTTTTCAGCTTTTGTCACAACTAGTTCCTTTTAAATTTTGGCTTGCTGGGGGATTACTCCCGAAGGAGACAGTGATTATAGTTAGCTGCATTCCTGTCTGTCAACCAGTGTGAGATTTCTTTGCAAAATAGCATGAAAACAGGGCTTTTCATTCAATAGGGCAATGATTGACAGCGGCCCCAGAGAACTTTATAATTCAGTCTATTCAAAACAACTCATTAAGCTGGAAATACTTAGTAGCGGTGAGGTCATTCTTTGGTCTCAGATAGCTCTTTTATTTGCGGCATAGTAATAGAAGTATTAAAAATTTTTTAAGAGGCAGGATATGAGCGAAGGTAGAAAATTTGAAAAACTCGGTTATGAGAGTTTACAAAAAAACAATATTCAAGAAGCGGAGTCCAATTTCCTCGAAGCTTTGAAAGAAATGGAAAAAGAGGGCGACGATAGCGGTCAGGCTTATGTGCTGGGTAACCTGGGCAATATTAGTTTTCAGAGCAAGCAATTTGATAAGGCCGAAGATTTTTATTCCCGCTCTCTGACCTTTATGGAAAAGCTGAAGGATGCCAAAGGCATTGAAAGCTCATTGGGTAATCTCGGCAGCGTTTATTTTTATCAAGGCAGTTTTGATAAGGCAGAAGAAAATTATCAGAAAGCCATGCAAATCATGGTAGAGGCTAACGATCCGTTGGGGCAGGGCATCTACAGCGAGTACCTTGGCAATATCTTTTTGAAAAAAGAAGAAGCAGAAAAGGCCATTGAGTATTACCAGAAGGCAAAAGAGTTTATGTCTGCGGCCAAACAAGATGAAAGAAAAATCAAACAATTGGATGAACGCGTTGAGACGATTAAAAAATCTCCTCTCTATTTAAAGAAAAATGAAGAGGGATTGATTGCTGATGTGGATTCTCTTATCTCTACAGGACAAAAGACCAAAGCCATTGCCAAATTGCAGGAATTGGAAGAAATATATTTCCAGTGGAAGCGTATGGACAAGGTGGTTGAAACCATCCAGAAAACCACGGCTCTTTTGGAAGAGATAGATGATAAGGCCTCAGCTGGTGTTTGTTATGCAAATTTAGCGGGTATTTATTTGCAGATGGCATCTGAAGGTCAATCGGCAAAAGTAGATGAAGCCGAAACTTATTTTAAAAAAGCCCTGGAGGCGATAGGCGATTCGGATAAGCGCCGAAACTCTTACCTTTTGGGTAGCCTGGGAAATATCTATCTAAACAAAAACCAGCTCGAATTGGCTTGGGAAAATTTTGAAAAATCTCTCAAGGCGATGCAAGAACTTGGCGATGTTCTGGGTGAGGCACGTGGTTATGCCAATCTGGGTAATGTTCGCGGGTTACAGAAAAACTGGGATGCCGCTGAGGAGCAGTATTTACGATCTTTGGAGTTGATGGAGAAAAATGAGAACCGTCCGGGTATTGCCCAGCAATGCGAATCGTTGGGAGATGTCTATCTCAAAAAAGAAGAGTTTGACAGAGCGGAAGACAATTTCATGCGTGCCAGTGATCTTTATGAAGAGATGAAAGAGCAGGCAAGTGTTCAGGAAGTACAAAACAAGCTGATGTTCATTTTCTCGCAGCCAAAATATCTGGAAAAACGCAAACAGGATCTTCGAGAGGGATTAAAAAAGCCGGAAGCTGAAAAAGACCCGAAGCTCAAATTGATGTTGTTGAACGATTTGGGCAACGTTTTGTTCATGTCTAATGACTGGGAAGAGGCCGCAAGTGTGGCGAAAGAAACGATCGCTCTTCACGAAAAGTCAGGAGATAAACAAGCACTTGGTGGAGCCTATGGCAACCTGGGAAGCATTTTGATGGAAACGGAAGATTTCAAGGGAGCTGAGGAAAACTATTCCAAGGCGATCAAAATTAAAGAAGAGTCGAGTGACAAGAGTGGCCTTAAAGATTTATATGCGGGTTACTTGAATATTTTGATTTTGGCTGGGAAGATTGAGAAGGCTGAAAAACTAGTGGGCAAATCTTTGAAGATCAATAAGGACGCCAATAATGTGAATGGCCTTGTGGCAGATTATCGAAATCTTGGCAATATCAGTTTGCAGAAAAAAGACTGGGCGGGGGCGGAGAAAAATTATTTGCAAGCGTTGGAGTTGAACACCAAGACGAATAATAAACCGGAAATGGCAGAAGATAACCGGAACCAGTACAACCTTTACTTGCAAAAGGAAGATTGGAAAAATGCTGAGAAATATGCGCTGGAATCTCTTGCGATTGCTGAAGAAATTAAAGATCACCGCAATACTTTGTCGGACAGTCGGGTGTTGACGAAAATATATGTTGAGAAGAAGGAAAGAGCCAATCAGGATAAGTTTTATCATAAGGCTCTCGAGACATCTGAAAAGATCAACGATCCGAGGGAGATTTGTGCAGACCTTAGAGGTCTTGGAAAGTTTAATATGGAAAGAGGATACCGAGAAAAAGCCAGCGAGAATTTCCAGAGATCGTTTGAAATTTCTAGCAAGCTGAATGACAAGAAAGAATTTGCTGAAGATCACCGAAATCTCGGTAACCTGGCATTCAGCAATGGAAAAAGAAAAGAAGCCGAAGAGCTATATTTAAAAGCTCTGAAACTCACCCAAGAGGTGAATGACCCGAAAGGGGCAGGTCAAGACTTGACGTATTTAGGTAACCTTAAGTTTAAGGATGCTAAATATGATGAGGCTGAGAAATATTTTTCCCAGGCGGCGGTATGTTTCAAGGAAACCAACAGTTGGTCGAGTTTGATCCAGTTCAATATGACCGTAGCCAGAATGCAAATCCTCGTTGGACGGTTTGATGAGTTTGATAGGTACCTGAAAGATGCTAGAGAAATTGCCCGCGATCTTGGAGACCCGAAACCGATTATGGAAGCGATCCGGGCCATGGAGAAACTGAAGGATGAGATAGATAAAAAGTAATTTCTCCTATAGGTACCTCAAGTGTAAAAAATCTGGTGTTGCTGAGTCAAAAAGTATAAAATAAGGATTATCACTTAAAGTTTTTGAAGCGTAACTCCCAAAAAATAAAGGCTTTTGTCTTGACATGGGCCTTTAAAAGGGGATAAGTTGTCTTATATAAAAGGTTATGAAGGGGCGGTTTATACCCTGCTAACAAAGTAAACATTTATTTAGATTTGATCTGATTTTATGAAAGTTAGTTACAGTGCCCAGTTGATGGAAGAGTCGGTATTCCGGCATCTAAACCATTTGGAACGGTCGGGTTACCGTTCTGATTATGATGAATTCCATTCTCTTGCCGACCCCATATACGAGCTCCCAGAAGATGACCGGGAGATCGCGTTCGAGAAAGTGAACCG
Organism: Nitrospinaceae bacterium; assembly: GCA_029261675.1. Taxonomy (GTDB): domain Bacteria; phylum Nitrospinota; class Nitrospinia; order Nitrospinales; family VA-1; genus UBA8687. The sequence goes on along the minus strand of JAJDBA010000264.1, from coordinate 1,226 downwards.
CTTATTCTTTATGGAAAAGCTGAAGCTGGGTGACCATGTGTTGCGCGCTTTGGAAGCGGTGGGTCTCATTCCGAAAAGAAAACGAACATCAAAAAAATCCGCTTTATTGAGGGAAAATCAAGCTCTGAAATCGGATGCAGATTTTACAGAAGCTGATGCTGCTATCCTACCTGGTGAGTTTACTGAGGAAACTGAATCGGATGATTCGGATGATGCAGAACAGGATGCAGAACAGGTTGAGGAAGAAGCCGTTGCTGTTGTTGAGGAAGAGGCTCCTCCTGAGGATAGCGACGAAGTTTCCTACGATTTGGCACGTGAATTTGAAGAGCGTATCAAAGAAGTTATTGTTAAAAGAGCAATCAACAAGGTAGACGAAGGTTCCAATGTTCTGAACAGAGTTTCAGGTAATCCGATCATAGAAATGCGGGTTCTCGCGAGTCGGTTCAGTAACCCTGAAGAGGCTCTGGATCTGGATGCTTTTTTGATTCAAGAGTTCATGCATGCGAAGGATATGGTTGACCCCGAGTTTGACTATGAAGATGCATTTATTCCGGGTAATCCTTCGGTCAAAAATCTTATTACATCGCGTTTCCGACTTCTTTGGAATATGTATGTTGACTCCCGGTTGGGTCGCATCGGTGTAGTATCTGTGCTACCCAAGGAAGCTCGCTTTAGGGAGTTTGATAACTTTTATCGCAAAATTCCTGATAAGCAAAGACGTGGAATATTTGAAGGCATTTGGACGGCAGATAAGTTTACTCATGAAGAGCTTCTGTCTATGGCTACGGATCTCGACACATTGATGAGTAAGTATGTCGATCCTGGGGAAATTTCGGAAGAAGAGCGGGACTTTATTCACCTTCAAGGGTCGCCTTGTCCGTTATGCAAGTTTCCCACTTACAACTGGGTGGATGATCCTGAGAGTATTTGTGATGAAATGGTTATCGAAGCTATCCAGATTGATTTTCCTGATTGGGAAAGCAAAGACGGTGGCTGCGATAGATGTATTGAAGTTTATGAATTGCGGGCCGGTGTGGGTTAACCGAGTAAATCAATTCGGACATCAGGCGTCTGATAGCGTACATTAAGATTTCTGAAAAAATATGGAGATTAAGTAAAATGGGAGATACTACTCAAGCTAAATCAAGTGACCCGATGCTCGCGGTTCTTGGTCAGACCGGTTCTCTGGAAGAGTTGAAAGAAGAGCGTATATCTTTACAACTAGC
>JAJDBA010000263.1 GCA_029261675.1 Nitrospinaceae bacterium | reverse complement strand
GCCGAAGAAATTTTTTCGTCTTGGCCCGGGTCGTGAAGTCCGTCTCAAACATGCTTATGTGATTAAATGCGAAGAGGTGGTTAAAAACGAGGCGGGAGAGGTGGTGGAGTTACGATGTACTTACGATCCAGAAACGCGTAGCGGCTCGACTCAAGATGGACGCAAGATTAAAGGAACCTTGCATTGGGTTTCTGCGGATCACGCCCATAAGGCAGAGGTTAGGTTGTACAATCATCTCTTTACACATGAAAATCCGGCGGATGAAAAAGTATGTCCTGATTTGAAATCAAGTTTGAATCTAGATTCGCTAGAAATAATAAAAGAGGCGCTTTTGGAACCGTATTTAAAAAACGCAAAAGGTAGGTTTCAATTTTTAAGGTTGGGCTATTTTTGTGTCGATAGTGTGAGTTCCGCTACTCCAGTATTCAACAGGATTGCTACCCTTCGAGATACCTGGGCGAAAATTGTAAAAAAATAATTGTATCTGTTTAAATAAACCGCCATTGCTGAATGTCTGATTCGGAAGGATTACAAAGATTTTTGCTAATGAACGGGAGACTGAGTTTCAGATAAGATGAAGGTGAAGGTAGACCCTTGCCCCTCCTGACTTTTCACAAAGATGGATCCTCCATGGCGAGATATAATTTTTTTACAGATGGCTAGGCCAATTCCGGTGCCTTCGTAAGCAGACATCCCATGCAGTCTTTCAAGTGGAATGAAAATGCGGTCGGCAAATTTTTCATCCAATCCGATACCATTATCTTTAACATTAATGGTCCAGCCTGTCTTGGTTGAAAAACTGCTGTCCAGTAGTACTTGTGGAGGAGTGTCCTCTTTATGGTATTTCAATGCATTTTCAATGAGATTTTGAAGTAGCTGCCGCATTTGAAAGGGATCAGCTTCAATGCGAGGTAGTTTTCCCAGAGTGACTTTCCCTTGGGTTGTTTGTAATTTTGCATCCAGGTCTTCAATCACTTCTAGAGCCACTTTACCTAAATCTACTTTTACGAAAGGTTTGCCCTTGGTTGTTATCTGAGAGAGTTCCAGCAAGTCTTCAATCAGCGTTTGCATTCTATTTGCTGCTTTACCCATTCTCTCAAGATAACCTCTTTGGGTTTCATTATAAGAATTTTTGACCTCAAGAACGCGATCACTAAAAATAGAAATTTTTCTTAAAGGCTCCTGCAAATCGTGCGAAGCGATGTAGGCAAAATCGCTCAGTTCCCTGTTGCTACGTTCCAATTCGGCAGCATAATTTTTTAGTTCGTTCTGAACCCTGTGTTTATGTATCGCCAAAGCCGCGATGTTTGCGGAAGATTTAATCAGTTCCAGCTCTGCTTTGACGGGTTTTTTGGGTTCATGATAGTAGAGAGCAAAAGTTCCCAATACAACGCCAGCAACGTCCATGATGGGTGTCGACCAGCAAGCCTGTAATTTGTGAGCAAGGGGAGTTTCCTTGTATTTAGCCCAGCGAAGGTCTGTTGAAATGTCTTCCGCAATGATCGTTTTTTTGAGATAAGCCGCCGTTCCGCAGGAACCTTGGTTTTCGCCAATATAAACCTTTCGGGTGGCTTCAATATAACTTTTGGGAAGGTTTGGAGCCGATCCATAATGAAGATATTTGCCGGATTTATCCAGTAGTAAAACCGAGCTTTTCAAACCATCGGTATACTTTTCCACGTTGTTGCAAAGCTCATCAAGAACCGTTTGTAGTTCACTTTCAACCACAAGAGCTTCTAATACATTATTCTGATCAAGCAGGTAGTTCTCGGCCCGTTTTCTTCCGGTGATGTCGTAGCCATAAATGTTCACATACTCTTGGTCGGCAACCGGGGAAAATGTGAAAGAGTAATAATGTTGTCCCACTTCCATTTCAATAGTTTCATTTTTATTTTTTTGCAAGGTTATTTCTACTAAGTACTTCCAATTATTTGGAACCTCTTTTTCTACTTCCATGCTGAAGGTTTTTAAAAGTATCTGGCTGGCAGAGTTTGCATAATACAAGCTGCCTTCGCTTGAAATGCGCATTACGGGGTGTGGGTTCTCATCAGGGAAACGGGAGAGCCACCGGACTCTATCTTTCTTCTCACGAAATTCTTCAGACAATACATCCATAGCGTGCTCGAGGAGATAAAAATCATCATCCCTTTGCTGGTACGCTTCATCCACTGCTGATATAAAATCCTCCCACTGTGAGGGTAAGGATTTAGGATTTTCAATAAAGCGTTTGATCTGTCGTGAAAGTAATTTATGTTGCATGTCTTTATTCAGCTTTCTGAGAAAGTGGTGATAGACATGGTCTGGTTGTGAAGATGGTGAAAGCTTGAATTGCCAAATGGCGCAATTTCGCCATAAGAGTAAAATCCTGTGAGCGTTGTTTCAGGGCTGAAAGCATCGCGGACAATTTCAATTTCTTCTTCCACTCTCTGTTTCATTACTATTTTTCTTCCAACACAGCTTACAAGAATGGCCAGTTCGGGGTTTTCATTTTTCTGAGTGGTACAACTTTTAGCGGCTTCTTCAGCTCCAGAGACGAGACTATCTATATTAGCCTTCATTAATCTGGCAGAGCTTCCAGTAGAAATATCGCCAGCAAAAGTTAAACTCCCGATTTTTTCATCGAAGTGAAGAATAGTTCGCACCACCCCACCATTCATTGCTTTAGTTTTATACAAAAGTGGAAAATAATAGCATTGGGTAGAAAAGTCATCAATTTTATTCCCTAGGTACCTTTTGTAAAGTTCAAAAGCGGGTTCACCGTCCAATTCGTATAGAACATTGTTTTCAGAACGGGTAATAATCCGCTCCGGACCAAAGGGAACAAAACCGCTTTTTGATCCATATCCGACTTTAAATCTGGAGCCATAAAAACCAATTGCGGCAATATTTTTGCTTTCTGGAAAATTATTTGAAGCGATCAGCGTTTCGACAAACTTCTCATTATCTCCTGCCAAACCACCCGTGATAGTGACATTTTGAGGAAGATGTTTTGACATGCCTTTCATTAACTCCGTTCCGTTGGTGTTCAAACCATCGGAGAGAACAAAAATATGTCTCAGTCCTTTCTGGGGTAGAGAGCGGACCAACTCTTCCCCTACGGAAAAGCTAGTTTCACTTTTGATGCTATTGTTAGTGAATGCCAGTGTAGTGTGCTCAAAAAATATAGCTGTTACAGCAAGGGAATTTTCATGAACATGGGTGTCGCAAATTTCCCCGGCGGAAGAGCCTCCAAGAATATAAGCTTGTGGATAAGATTGTCTGATTTCATCGAAAAGATCCTGGTTTTGAATATGCGATGGGGAACCAAAAACCAAAACGAGTTGCGCGTCTTTCAAATTGGCCTCGCCGGATTCAGATACCCAACCCTTATTTTCAGTCCAATTCTGTTGCTCAGTTTTCATGATATAGAATTAGGGAATGTTGTTATAAAAGAGGTCAAATTTTTTAAACGATAAAGGTTCTATAGTTCCCGGTTAAATGCTCCCCGTCAATGATTAACTCTAAAAATATTGTTACGGTTTTGTTACTAAATTGCGATCTTTCAATGCTTTATTGTTTTTCCGATATTGGCTCTAAAGCCAGTTTGGGCGCTTCCGATATTTAATATATTTGTGACTGGAAAATGAAGTTTTAATATTTGTCTGCGCTTCATCATTTGCTTTGACAGCTTTTTGCAATTGTGCTAAAAATCTTCAAGTCCAAAATTGGACTCAATTGCAGTGATTGAGGAGTTTTATGGAAGTTAGAATAAGCCGAGATGTACTCCTGAGCGGGGTTCATAAAGTTCAGGGAATAGTCGAACCAAAAGGCGCAATGCCTATTCTTTCCCACCTGCATCTTTCCGCCGAAAAAGATGGCATTTGTATTCGCGCTACGGATTTAGAGATTGGTACGCTGGGAAGTTATCCTGCCAATGTCACGACTGAAGGCGCAGTGACACTCAATGCCAGAAAATTATTTGATATTATCAAAGAGCTACCTAACGAAGAAATTTACATCAAAAAAGAAGAAAATAACTGGATCACTTTAAAGTGCGGAAAATCAAAATTTCGTCTTCCTGGCTTGCCGCCTGAAGATTATCCGCCCATGCCTGAATACAGTGATAAAGTTCTTATAGAGTTTGATGGCAATATTTTAAAGGAAATGATCCGAAAAACTTTTTTCTCAGTGTCTCCAGATGAATCTCGTCAGGCATTGAATGGTTTGTTGCTGGAAACGGAAGGCGACAGTGCAACTCTTGTAGGCACAGACGGACACAGGCTGGCCTTGATTAGCCGACCGGTTACTTCGCATGCAGACAAAGGTGAAAAGGCTAGTTTTTTACTCCCTAAAAAAGCGTTGTCTGAACTGTTGAAACTCATGGAAGGGGATGACGCAAAATTCGGTTTCTCTTCGCATGAAAACCATCTTGCTTTCATCCATGGCAAACAAGTCATCGTTTCCAGAAAAATTGATGGCAAGTTTCCCAATTATCGTCAGGTTATTCCTTCTGATAATCCTTTAAAAGCTCAAGCCAATAGGGAAGAGCTTACCCGTGCTTTAAAAAGGGTCGCTCTTCTTGCCGATGAAAAATCGAAAATGGTGCGGTTTGAGATACAAAAAGGCAGCCTTACCCTGGTATCAGATAATACCGAGTTGGGTGCGGCCGTTGAAGAAGTAGCTATTGAATACGATGGCGAGGAAGTATCGATCGGCTTGAATGCTAAATACGTTCTGGATATCTTGAATGTTATGGATGTCGAGGCGGTCACCTTCAACTTGAAGGATCAAAACCATTCCTGCTTGTTCACATCTGTCAACGATGATCAATACAAGAGTATTGTCATGCCCATGCGCTTATAATTTTTTTATAGATCGAAAAACGCATCCAGCTTTTCATCGCTACGCGGAGTCTTACCCGTAACACCTTCCCATACTTCTTTAGTCTCCATACACATATAAATACTCAATTCTTTGGATTTGTCCTGTAAAAAACCACGAATGGTTTCGTAGGCTTGGTTCCTCAAGGGACGCAAGTAGCGAAACTTTCCATCCTTGCTTGGCAAATGCTCCCCTGTGAACAACATTGTTTCAGGGTGACGTGACTTGATAATGGGTTTTAACGATGAACGATACCGGAAACTCCCCAAACTCACCCATTCCATAGAGGATGCAGGAATAAAATCGAAAAGAACGTCTACTAACTCTCGATACGCTTTTCCCCATCCAGGAGTTAAAATGATTGGGTCCAGATGGAAACCGACTCGGTAACCTTTTTCCACACAGAGGCTGGCCGCATGCAAACGTTTTTCCAGACTCGGAGTTCCTTTTTCTTCACGATCAATCACCTGCTGTGGGTTGACCGACCAGGAGACAATGACGTTGGTCGGGTCCGGTTGGCTCAGTAAATTTTCGATGCAGTCCGATTTAGTTTTCAATTCCAGTACTGCATTTTTTTGCCGATTGAAAAACGGAATCAGAAACTGTGAATAAGGGATTAGAAAATCGAGTGCAAGGCTGTCTGCGATCTCACCGGTTCCTACGCGAAAAGTGCGGTCAGGAAATTCAGTGAAAACATCTTCGAGTTCTTGAATCAAATCTTCCACGTTTACATAAGCCACTTGCAACGGATTGTTTTTTAAAAAATCTTGCAGAAAACAATAGGAACAATCGTAGAGACAGTTCTTCGACAGGTTGACCACATAATAATTACAACACACCATGCCGGGACTCGCACCAGGACATTTTTTTAAAAACGATCCGTTGAAACGAGATAGAACCAGATTCTTTTTTCCTTCTCCAAAAACATCTGATCGAGAGGATTTAAACTGTTTTTCCACTTGCTCGACATTCTGAATTTCATGAACGGGCACCATTGGAAGCGCAGATAAGATTCTCTGCGTCAAGGGGTAGTCTTTAGCGCTTTGTTCTACAAAGACCGCATCGGGTTGATAAAGGGTCGTGAGATTATCGGAACCTATTGTTTTATTTGACATTATTCTATATACTGGGCCTGTTTCAAGTTGTTTGAATGCTTAGAACATCTACTTTATCACTTAAGAGTAAGGAATTAAAATGGACTTTCAAAATTCGCTCGAAAACCAACATATAGAAACCAGGAAGAAGCCACATTTTGGATTTTTTATGTTATTGGCGGTATCAGTGAGTTTGAATTTATATTTTTTAGTTTTTGACGGAAAAAATACCGTAGAAATTGCCAAGGCTACTTCACAGGAAAAAGAATCTGCCAATCTGGTTGTGTCGCAAGTAGGCGGGTTGGAGCCAGAAGAAATCATTCTGGATGAAACAGTGGTTCCCAAAACTCCAAGGGTTAAACCCGTTGCCTTTTCCATGTCAGAGGATATAAGTCTTGGCGATCAAGCGGTCCAATCTCTAGAGTTTAAAGTTCGAAATTCCTTAAATTACACGGTCTGCAAAATACTTTCGCGCAAAGACGGGTGTGCGGCATTATCTGCGCACCTGGGACGATTGATGTCCTGGTTTTTTGATGTGAATAGGAATATTAGAAATGACGATTCGATGAAAATAATCTACCAAAAACTGGAAGGACCGGAACAGTTTAAAATTTTAAAACTTTCTTATAAAAGCCAACGGTTCGGAAAAACCTTTGTTGCCAATTTTTTTGATGGTCTAAGTCAAAGTGGGTATTTCGATCTTGAGGGCAATGATATTGCACATCGGATTGTAGAATCACAAAGCCCCATGCGAACCTATACAGAGATCACGTCTCTTCCAGGGGATTTTAGAAAAGGGGTAGGAGGACATTCTGGAACTGATTTCAAAGCCCCAGTAGGAACACCCGTGTATTCAGGTTTTGAAGGTAAGGTAACCCGGGTGAACTGGAACACGCGTGCCAACGGCTATTGCGTGGAAATCGATCATCCTAAACAAGGTATCAAGACTTTGTATCTGCATTTGAGTCGAGTAAATGTAAAACGCGGGCAAACTATTAAGGCGGGTCAACAAGTAGCTGAATCGGGAAATACAGGGCGAACATTTGCACCCCATCTGCATTACGAAATTCAACATCGCAAGAATAAGGATCGGATATATAATCCATTTAAGTCCAAATACCACAAGCATTACACCCGGAAAATACCAGCGAGCCATATGGAGCAGTTTCAAAAAACCGTGGAGCATTACGATTCGTTGTTAAAACAAAGCTGATCACAGGAAGAAAAAACAGGTAAGAAATCTAACCCCTTAGATAGATCAGGATCGCCTTGAATTGAAAACTTCCTCAAAAAAAAGGCGAAAACGAAGCAAGAAAAAATTTCAGATACGCGTGGGACGTCTGGTGTTTGATATTTTACTGTGCTTTTTAGCCTTCACCTTGATTCCCGTTATTGTTTTTCGCTATGTAGACCCTCCCTCAACCCCGTTGATGTGGATTCGCTGGTCTTCCAGTGATACCGAAAGTCAACGCAGTCTCAACACTTGGCAGTCCTTAGAGAATATCTCCCCACATCTTTTAAAAGCAGTTGTTGCCGCAGAAGACCAGAAATTTTTTACACATCATGGTTTTGACTGGAAGGCTATAGAATATGCGATTCAGGTAAACCTGACATCGGATAGAAAAATTGGTGCTAGTACGATTTCCATGCAAACGGCGCGAAACGTTTTTCTTTGGCAAAAGCGTACTTGGTTGCGCAAAATCCTTGAGGGATACTTTACGACTCTAATTGAGCTCTTTTGGGATAAAAGACGCATTCTTGAGGTATATTTAAACGTTATTGAATGGGGAGAAGGTGTTTTCGGCTGCGAAAAAGCTGCGCAGAAATATTTTAAACGCTCATCCTCTTTATTGTCACCCGTTGAAGCGGCGTGGATGGCAGCTGTATTGCCGAATCCCCGAAAGTGGTCACGACAACCTGCGCCTGGTCATGTTCGCGCGCGGCAAGCAAAAATTCTCGACTCCATGGCAACTCTACGAATTCCTACCCACTGAAATGATTAAAATAAAAATTTCAAGAACTTTGGAATCGAAAATTAGAAAAGGTTATCCCTGGGTATTTAAATACCAACTGCAAAGCGACGTGGTGGAACAATCCAGTGGTGGACTTGCCGTTCTTTATGATCACAAAAATCGTTTTC
>JAJDBA010000262.1 GCA_029261675.1 Nitrospinaceae bacterium | reverse complement strand
GCTATCTATGCCTCAATCATGATTATTCTTGGGCTAGGTCTGGGGGTCTTGCTGAATCAGGCAATTGTGAACAGAATATTTCTCGGTGGTCTATTAGGTTACATAGCAATCTCTCAAAATCGCGAACAACAAAATTCCTTTCGCACAAAAATAGTTTTTCTCCATATTACCCTTGCGATTATCTTCTCTTTGGGCTCCGTCTTCATGGGAGAGTCCTTACAAATGTTTGCCAGCTTGTTTCTGGCTGTGACTTTCTTGCCGCTGGCTCCTTTTCATCTCCCATTCTTGGGGACGATTAAAGGTGCAAAAGTGACTCTTTCAAGTTTTTGGATTGTGGTTTGGCTGATCATCGGACTTTCTGAATTAAACACGCTTTATTCTTCGCTTTCAACAGAGATGCTTTTCACCTTAAGCCTGTTGGCTTTCGTAAGTGCACTCTATGCCTCATTAGCGGCACTTGGGCAAAAATTTAATCGTTTGTTCATTGCTTCTGCCACTGTGGCTCATGTCGCGCTTGTTTGGGGCCTTCTTCAGGTGTTCCCGAGTTTTCCAAAATGGGGAATTCCTTTTGGTATTACCTTGGCATTTGTGATGGGCGGAATCTCCCTTGTCTTTTCGTTTGTTCGACAGCGTTATGGATGGAAAACCCTTGGAAAGCTTCCCGGGCTAGCGTCACCCATGCCTAGATTTGGAGTTGCGTTGGTTCTGCTTGTGAGTTTCGCGCTGTTTCTCCCATTGTTTTCCACATTTTCAGGATTAATGGTCATGCCAACCATTGCCATTCGCGATGTTGAAATCGTCTTGATTTCATTCCTGTTTCTTGTGGTTTGGTTGGGAGGAGGCTGGTATTTTTTACAAATGCTCCATCAAACCGCCTTTGGAGAGGCGCGTTCTGATGTTCCCTATTTTGATTTACGATTAACAGAAGTTGTTGCAGTATCGGCATTACTATTAGGCGCTGGTTATAGTGGATTTATTTATTAATGCGTTAACTTGTTTCAATCTTTAATAAGGACAACGAGCCCAAACCATGAATACGCTCGACGATAAAAAAAGGGTTATACCAAGTGAATCACAGCGGATAGAACTACGTTCGCTTGTGAACCTGTCGTGTGAGTCGATATCGCATTTCTGGCCGATGAAAACGTTTATCCACCACAATCCGCTTCATGGGTTGGAACATTTAACGTTTGAAAAAGCTATAAAAGAGGGACAACGGTTTTTGAAAGGTCGTGGTTATCTCTCCAATAGCGAAAACCGTAAATACTTCCAGCAAGGGCGAATATCTGAAGACTCTATCAATGAAGCCCTGAAGGATATATCGCAGAATGCGACTATCTCCATAGGTGATAGAGAAATTTCCCACCTGGAGGTCTTGAGATCCATCCTCATTCACGGTACTGGAAAAGTTGCATCGGATGTTTGTTCAGCAATTTTGAAGCCCTCCCTCAATCAACCCGAAGTAAAAGATCTCTTCGAGAAAATTCACACTCTTTCAAAAAAGAAAGTACCAGGGGATTTTTTGAAGGGACATGCAAATAGGGAGAAGAAAGATCTGGCAACTCAATACACGCTTGCAGAATGGTGCGACCAAACTCTTGGGACAAAAGTGCAGGACCAAATTAACGGAGAAATCATTAAATGGGTAAGCGGTTTTCTCGATGAAGGACATGCGCCTTGGGGCATGCCCGAGAGAAAGAAAACTTTTTATAAGGCGTGGAAGGAATTAGCTTTAGACGATGCATCGGGTTCCATATTGGGAATTCAAGATTGGAAAAGTAAAATACTTGATTTGCCGGATCGACCTGAAGATGCAGTGCTTGAAAGTTTATCCCTATTAGCCATTCCCAAGAATTTATGGGATGGCTATTTTTCTTTGCAGTTAGCCCAATTATCTGGATGGACGGGATTCATTAAATGGCGCTCGGAGCAAAAGGATTATGCATGGCAAAGTGCTTTTCCCATTGACCTTATCAAGTATATGGCCATACGTCTTTTTTATGAACGCGAATTAGTGATGCTGGCATGCCAGGAGAAGTTGGCGATTCCTGGCACTTATGCTTCGATCAATGAATACCTAAATCATCATCCCACTGGATATGGTCTCTATAAAGAATTCCGATCGCGAGTGCTGCCAGACGAAGTAGTTAATTATTTGGATATGTCTTTGTTCACTCAGAACCCTTTAAATATCAAAGAGCTTGATCAATGCGATGCAAGGTTGATTTCAACATGGGAACAAACCATAGAAAAACAAGAGGCCGAAGGACAAACTTTAATGGTAATGCATCTTGCCCAATCCTTAGATGTTTCTATACAAGATGTGGCAAAGAGCACTCCCGACACATTAAGCTCATTGCTGGATTTGGTCGAGCAATTTCCAGAATCACACCACGGACCTATTTGGCTGGAGGCTCTTGAATCTAGCTACATCAAAGATTTTGCCAAAAAGATTTCACCGAATCTTGATAAATTGCGCAAGAGTGATGAGCTTGAAGAACCACCTCTTAAATCTCGTCCGCTGTCTCAGTCAATTTTTTGCATCGACGTTCGTTCAGAATGTTTTAGAAGACAACTTGAAGAAATTGGAGGAAATGAGACGTTTGGGTTTGCTGGTTTTTTTGGTGTTCCCATATGCTATCAAGGGTTTTCGAGCGAACAACAAACAGATCAATGCCCCGTCCTATTAAAACCTAAACATGTCGTAAAGGAAATTCCTCGTGCATCTCAAGGTAAAGCTGCAGAAAAATTTTTAGAGGGACAGCAAATCGCCAAGACGGGTCATACCCTACTACATGATTTGAAAGAAAATGTAGTCACCCCCTATGTCATGGTCGAAGCAATTGGTTGGTTTTTTGGATTTAAGCTATTCGGACAAACTTTGAAACCAAAATGGTTCAAAAAAGCAATGTCTTGGATGAAAGACAGTTTAGCCATTCCTATAAGAACGACACTCACTGTGGACAAAGTCCCGCGAGAAGAAGCTTATGAAATGGTCGCAGCCAAACACCGAGCCGTTATTTATCGATTGTTTGCTGAAAAATATGATAATCAAGGGGTCACTATTCCTCATGATCAGGTGGAGCGCTTAAGAAAACTCGCGCTGAATCAAATTGCATCTGACAGCAATGAGAATGCGGAGCTTTTTCGTTTGCTGAAATGGAGCGAATCTGATCTGGAGCAATTTATTGCAGCACTCAGAAAAGACTTTAATCTGCATGAAAGAGATTTGGATTATCAAATACAAAAGATCACACAGACAGGGTTCACTGTATCCGAGCAGGTTAACTATGTGGAAACAGCTCTAAGACTTTTAGGATTCACAAAAACCTTTGCCCGGCTCGTTTTGTTATGTGCACATGGCAGTATTTCGGATAACAACCCTTACGAATCGGCATTGGATTGTGGAGCTTGTGGTGGCAACCATGGGGTCTCAAATGCAAGAACCCTTGCCGTTATGGCCAATAATCCGCAGGTTCGGCAAAGGCTGGCCGAGAGAGGAATAACAATTCCGCAGGACACCCATTTTCTGCCTGGACAACATGACACGACAACGGATGAAGTGGAGCTCTATGATTTAGAAGAGGTTCCTGCTACGCATCGGAAAGATTTACTCAAGCTACAACATGATCTCCAGGAAGCCTGCGAAAAAAATAGTCGAGAGCGATTGGCTCGCTTTCCAGACGTCCCTGCTACAAAAGAGACTGAGGAGGCATCCCCACTGACAAAGGTGCGAAGTATGGATTGGTCTCAAGTTCGGCCCGAATGGGGACTATCTGGACATACCGCCTTCATTATGGGGCGACGTTCGTTGAGTCAGGGGATAAATTTCGAGGGTCGGACTTTTTTACACTCCTATGATCATTCGCAAGATCCGGATGGGAAATATTTAGAAATTATTATGACCGCGCCCATGATCGTTACCAATTGGATCAACATGGAGCATTACTTTTCTACGGTTGACCCAGCGGTCTATGGGGCGGGAAGCAAGGTGTATCACAATGTAGTGGGCAACATAGGAGTCATGTATGGCTCCGAAAGTGATCTATGTGTTGGGCTTCCTATCCAAACGGTTTTCGATGGTGATAAACCTTACCATGATCCCATGCGGTTATTTGCTATCATTGAGGCCCCATTGGAAAGAATTGCGACCATCGTTGGGCGACATGAAATTTTGCAACGGTTAACGGGAAATCGGTGGATCAATCTTATTGCTATAGATCCCGATACTAAGAAATTTTTCCACTTTCAATTAATGAAAGATTGGCAACCCATTAATTAACCTTATCTTTTTAAGGAGAATTGAGACAGAATGAGCGACATGAAACTTCACCCAATGAAAGAAATAAAAATCATTATCGAGGGAGAGCATATTCATTTTGTTACCGACGTTCTCGACCGGATAAAAGCCAGCGGCTATACGATTTTTAGCAATATTTCTGGAAAAGGGCATCACGGATACCACGAAGGGCACTTAATGTTTAATGACACGAGTAGCTTGCAAATGATCTTGACCGTTGTCCCTGAAGAAAAACTGGACCCTATTCTATCTGGCCTCAAGCCTTTTTTGGAGCGCCATTCAGGAAGTCTTTTTGTGTTGGACGCGAGTGTACTCCGACCCGATCATTTTGATTCTTAAGAAATAGGAAGCACGTTTTGAGCGTCCTTATTAATCCACCTTAGACAGAGGGAAGGATTAAGCTTGAAGCTAGCTTTAAAGGTCAAAGTATTAGCAGGGAAAAGAATTCTTCTATTCTCAGGTATGCGCATTTGAGAAGAAAGGATCTGACAGATAGTACTTTCAGATTCTATCATAGAGGACAAAAAGAGGACAAAAAAAAGGACTCACCGTAAACGGTAAGTCCTTTTAAATGGTCGGGGCGAGAGGATTCGAACCTCCGACCCCCTGCTCCCAAATCTGATTTTGGGGTTTTTTTATAAAACTATGATTCTAGGCTGGTTTTCCATATCACCCTTATTTTAAAGCCTTTGCTTCGGTTCCTTTAGTTCTGCCAATTCCAAGATTTCTGCTTTGATAGGAAATTTCTATCATAAATTTATCATAGTTGGCTAATTCAAAAATAATATTGTCAAAGGTCGATTCCATATTTTTTCTTTTCAAACCAAATGAGGTCGGGTCACTGGTTTTATTATTTGAATAAACACTTAGGTTCCTTTGCCGCTTAACTTTTATCTAGAACCTCATATGTTGTAACAATATGCCAAAAAGGTTGATGACTTTTTTTATCGACTATTAATCCTCTTTCGTCGACCAATTTATGGACATAATTGATATTTTCTAGTGCATGCGGTACTCGAAATGGAACTTTATGCCCACCTGCATCCCCAATAGGAACCAATTCCTTGTTAAACATTTTGGCAATAGAGATCGCTTCTTTATTTGCTAGATTGGAAAATGAAATAAAGGTATTTTTTGCAAAGTTGGAAGCGGTCCCTATTACGTGTTCCAACAAGTCAGTCCCAGCCACGGTAGATCGGGATAAAAAACCAGTTTCCTTGTCCAAAATAGGAACATATGGAGGGTTACACAATATCAAATCATACTTTTTGGTGCTTTCACCTACTCCGACCCAATTGGTGTTTAATCCGGGAAAATAGGAGCAATTTATATTTTTAAGATTTAGGTTGGTAGCTGCGTTTACTGCGGAATATATTAAGGGAGTAAGTAGCCAATCGGAAAATGCTAGTTCTTTAAGGTTTTTATTTTCTTTTGCAAGCCAAATCCCTAGCAACCCAGTTCCTGACCCAATATCAATTGCAGACTTTATATCAAGTTTGCCAATCCCATTTTTTTGCAAATCATCTATCATGTGCACCACATCAATTGAAGGCGGCCATAGTGCACTTGAATCCTTCCAAAGTATAGAAAGGTTAAGCAATCTAAATTCGACGAAATCTTCATAGAACTGGTCAATGATTGCTTTTCCATTGTCATGAGAGTGAATGGGACACGGAATCTCACCTTCTAACTCAAAAGAATCTTGAATGCTTTTTCGGAAACAGTTGCAATCAAGAATTAATGCTGCTTTTTCTAGGGCTAATTTATCTCTATTCGAGGAGTAACTAATTTTTATTGAGCTATCCCCAACCAATAGTTTCTCCACGTCAATAATGAGGCCATGTTGAGATTTGCCTTTTTCCACCAGTTCTATGATAGATCGGCTTTGAAAATGTTTAATTAAATCTTCAAAGTTCACTCGCAGAGATCTCGTTTTTTCTTGGGTTACAAGATCCTCATAGACTGTATAAACCTCCATTTGTTTTTTAGAATCTGGCAATGATCGGATGATACTCAGCAAATAATTATCAATAGGTATGGTTGAGTTTAGCAAAGAATATATGTTTTTAATGTCTCTAAAAGATGCGAGCAAATGAGCATGGTTTTCAATCATTGCATCTACGTATTTTCCGAATTTTGGAACAATCTTAACCAAAGACCTAACCTTTTCGCTATCTTTATAAGCTATTATTAAATCTTTAACTTTCTCATTTAATGGCATAACAACGAAAGCCTTATTTATTGCAAATTATGGTAATTGCAGAGCAACAATGGGTTCAGAAAGACGAGAATAATAAGGGTAAATGTATCACAGATAAGTAAGAACTTACCGTTCATTACTCTGTCTAAATGTTGTTTTTAGTTGCATCAAGGGAGAAGTGGAGCAATGCTTGTATTCTTGCTAGAACCAGCTAAGAGTAGCTGAGAGAGGAATTTGGATGCGGACCGGACCTACTGATTACGAATTACAAATTGGCGTTTTTAGGAAGATATTGAAAACAGGCTGGTTTCTCTTATCTGCTTACTTTTCAGCACGTTTTAGGCGTTCTATTATTTCCACCAATTCGGTGAATTCTGCCCTTTTAGGGAATTTCTATCATAGTTATATCATAGCTGGCCAAATCAAAAATCAATTGTAACCAAGAAGCGATTTAACTCTTTTTTGACTACAAGTTTAGCAATATATTTATATGCAGTTGGCCTGCCCCGTTAAGTTGTACCACTTCTTAAGTTAGTATTTCCACTTTTGGCTTTATCGTTACAGGAGCTGGAGGTTGATAATTTAGCGAACTATGCGGTCTAAATTGATT
>JAJDBA010000261.1 GCA_029261675.1 Nitrospinaceae bacterium | reverse complement strand
CCTTATCTATTCGATCCAGCAGGCACGGCGGTCTTTTGTTTTGTGTCGGCATCAACCTTGCGATGGGATTTGTATTTTCGTTTATTTATGCAATGAGCATTTCATTGGGGCGCGGTGGAACATTTGATCCAATAATGGCGGCATGGGGTCCCAACCTGCTCTTTACCGTTTTAGGATTCTATCTGCTTCTCACCATGGACAGCGAGAAAGCCTTCCCCATATAACGACTACTAGGCGTGGAGCCAATGGGTCAAAACGTTTTCAGGCAAACAGTAACCGTTTAGCCTTTTACTATAGACTCGCTAACATTACTTCCCTCGTTAAAGGGTCATTACCATGAAAAAAATCGCATCCATTGATATCGGCTCCAACACCGTCCGTCTTCTTATTCTTGAGTCCACGGGCAATGCAGAATTCAAGCTGCTCGTTTCCAAAAGAAGCATCACTCGCCTTGGTGAAGGAATGGACACTCAAGGCAAGCTCACAAAAAATAGAATGGAAGCAACACTTAAAGTACTTGCGGGGTTTCGCCAAATCTGCCTCGAGAATGGCGACCCTCCTTTATTTGCAGTTGCAACCAGCGCCGTTCGCGAAGCTTCGAATGGGCAAGATTTTGTTCATCAGGCGAAAAAGGAAACGGGTATCGATATCAAAATCATCCCATGGGAAGAAGAAGCCCGACTCTCTTTGGAAGGGGTATTTTGGAAAATACCTGATAGCAATCGAAAAGTTATCACTTTTGATATCGGCGGCGGCAGTACCGAGTTCATTCTTTCTAAAGGAAAGGAAATATCCGGTTTTTGCAGCACCTCTCTAGGTGTGGTGAGGCTGACTGAAAAGTTCATCACCCAGCACCCGATCGATGAAACAGAATTTCTAAATCTACAAAACCACCTGCAAAACGAACTGCAAGCAGTGAAAAAAAAATTATCCGCGTTTCCTCCTGAGCTTCTGATTGGAACAGCAGGAACAGTGACAACACTTGCGGCATTAAAAAATAATATCTATCCCTACGATCCAGAAAAAATTCACGCTTCAATATTTTCTCGAGAAGATGCCGAATCAATTCTTACAGATCTTAAAAGTAAATCTCTCAATGAACGATTAGAGTTGAAATCTCTTGAGCCGGGACGTGAAGATTTAATCATTGCCGGTATTGCAATTGTTATTGCAACCATGCGCGCATTTGACTGCGAAACGCTTACGGTCAGCGAGTACAGTCTGCGTGAAGGGATCATTCTAAAAGCCGTGAATAGCATTTAGAAACTTTCCGGCTTACAAACTTCAATCCTCTAACGTTTTGACAAAAAAGAGCTTTTTATAGATTTGAATTTGACTTCAAGGGGTAATTCCGCTAAAGTTTTCCGGTGTTCCACCCGGTGAGAGCATATCTATTCCCAAAAAACTAAATCAATACCGCTCCCCTCACTAGAGGGTTTTATTGCTATGACTACGAAAAATAAAAATACCGCTAAGAAAAAACCTTCTCCCAAAAAGCCTGAAAAAACTGCAGGGCACCCCATGAAGGGCCGCGATATTCTCGTAAAAGCCCTTGAAAATGAAGGAGTAAAAGTTATTTTTGGCTATCCCGGTGGAGCCTCTATGGAGATTCATCAAGGCCTGACACTGTCCAAAAAAATCCGCATGGTTTTGCCTCGGCATGAGCAAGGGGGATCTTTTGCAGCGGGGGGCTACGCACGTGCAACAGGTGATGTAGGTGTTTGCCTGGCCACTTCAGGGCCCGGCGCAACAAATTTAATCACCGGAATCATAGATGCAAAAATGGATTCCATCCCCATGGTTGCCATAACAGGACAAGTTCCCAGTACTGTTTTAGGTACAGACGCGTTCCAGGAAACAGATATCATGGGCTCCACATTTCCGCTGGTAAAGCATAGCTACATGATTCGGGCCATTGCAGATATACCTCGTATTGTCCATGAGGCGTTTCATATCGCACGAACAGGACGTCCCGGCCCGGTTCTTGTTGATCTGCCAAAAGATATTCAACAGCAGGAAGCGGTTGTTGATTTTAATGTTAAATTTGATGTTCCAAGTTACAAACCGAACCTAACTCCTTCGATTCAACAATGTAAAAAAGCCGCACATGCTATTCAAGCCTCTAAACGACCCATCATTTATGCAGGCGGAGGAATTATTTCTAGCGGAGCTTCGCAGGAACTGCGAGCGTTTGTAAAAAAAACAGGCATTCCAATAACCACAACGGTTATGGGGCTAGGTGCTTACCCCTCCAATGATCCTTTGTCTTTGAGGATGCTGGGAATGCATGGAGCGGTTTATGCCAACATCGCGATCAATCACGCCGATCTTGTTATCGCCATGGGTGTTCGTTTCGATGACCGGGTTACAGGCAAACTTGCTGAGTTCTGCAAAGATGCGCAGTTCATTCACGTTGACATTGACCCATCGGAAATCAATAAAAATATTCTGGTCGATATTCCTATTCAAGGCGATGTCAAACAAGCCCTGAAAATTCTAGACAAATATGTAGAGCCGAAAAAAGATATCAAACCTTGGATAAAGCAAGTCACCGATTGGAAAAAAGAGTTTCCTTTAGCCTTTGAAAGCAAAAAAGGACAAATTGTTCCGCAATGTGTTGTCCACCACATCAACAACATCTCGGACAAAGACGCTATATTTTCAGTCGGGGTAGGACAGCACCAAATGTGGGCAGCGCAATTTCTCGACTTTGACAAACCCAACAACTGGTTGTGTTCTTCTGGATTAGGTGCGATGGGTTATGGTCTGCCAGCGGCGATGGGAGCCCAGGTGGCTTTTCCCAAAAAACAAGTAATCAACATTGAAGGCGATGGAAGTTTTCTGATGAATATTCAGGAACTGCAAACTTTGAAAATCGAAAACATCCCTGTCAAAAATATCGTTCTCAACAACGCTCATCTCGGGATGGTTGCACAATGGGAAGACAGATTCTACAAATCTCTCAGAGGCCACACTTTTATTGGCG
>JAJDBA010000260.1 GCA_029261675.1 Nitrospinaceae bacterium | reverse complement strand
TTAAATCCTTTTTTTATATAGGCTTTATCTTATCATCTATAGGCTTATGTTTTTGAAATTTTTTCGGTAGGTGTATTTTTTAGAAGGTTTTAAAATGTTAAGTTTCCTGTATGGGTATAGGATAAATGGGCGGTTTGGTTGAGGCGATGCTATTTGGGGGACGAGAATTCGATTCCTTGGAAACTGTAGTTCAGATAGCTAGGGAATTTGATCGAAAAAAAACCGGAGTCGTAGGGTGGGCTAAAGGGCTGGGCGATGACCTTTTTGTAATCGTAAGGGCTTTCTTCGCATGATCTGAAAAAGCACCAGCGAAAATGAATGGGCCGACTTTTATCGCGCTTTAAGATATAGCCAAACACATCTCTGTCATTAAAGAAAAACTGCAAGATAAAGTCTTGGTGGTTGACTTGAAAGGTTTTTCTGGCTGGTAATTTGGATGTTTCCATAGGGTTGGGAACCTGGAGGCTCAGCGCAGGGTATTTTTTTAAAGAGATTTGTTCTGCGGCACAAGCAGGATTAGAGGGTGCCCAGAGTAGGTAAAAAGTTAGGATGGTGAGTGTGCTAGTTCTTATGCGAAGTTTGTCGAGGTATTTTGTTGTTGAGATTCTTAGGTTGTGCCGAGAGGGTCTAGCCATGCAGGGTTTCCGTAAATAAGGCTGGTTTAGGTTTAAGATGCGATTTGTTCCACAAAAAAAGCCGATAGAACAAATGTTCTATCGGCTTTATACCTCATTCAGAGGTTGAATGCTTCTCTTTGTGGAACTTGGCTTATTTCAGGGTTGGGTGGTATTCTGCACATTGTGCGTTAGATACCAGATTTTCCTTCATATAAGGATTTCCAAAAGGGTCAATGCGTTTGTCGTTCATTCGAGCTCTGTATTCTCCGTCAGAGTTCTCACCTTGACAGTCGCCAGGAACTAAACCATGAACCTGTGCTTCTTCAATCGTTCTGGCAGCTTTCCAAGATTGCTCTGTTTGAGAAGAGCCGAACTGATAGTCTGAGTTTACACCTGATACGTTCCGAGCTATACCTGCCTGTGAAGCCAAGTTTGATGCGTTGGTCAAAGCTCGATCTTTTGCGCCCATTTGCATCATGGTTTGTCCAACACCCATAACACCACTGGAATTCTGCTGAGCGTATGCTCCTGGTACCAAGTTATCAGCAGACGCGATAGAACCGAGTCCCAAGAAACCTACGAATGCACTTACTGCTACGAAAAGAATTGCCTTTTTCATTACTAACCTCCCCACACTTGATGTTTGGAATAACAGCTTTTATTAAACACAAAACTTACTAACAAACTTTTTTGCTTATCAAAAAATCTAAATTGGGGTTTTGCCCAACTTGTATCATTTATTTAAATGTTCTTGTCGTGAGACAGTATTTACTCCTATTATCCGTGTGGGACTATAGGAGCTTTATAGTGTGAGAATTTATAACCTTATGGTCGGTTTGTCAATAGAAAACCGGGGTAAAATAAAATCTTTAAATAAACCATTTAGAAATTAAGCTCAAGGCTCAAAGGTGGCATATAAGTTGTTTAAATTTATGTGTTTAGGGAGGGGTGAAAGTAGGGTTTTGGGGCTCAGGCGAAGATATATGCAATACATTTTCTTGCAGATGCTATTTGAGATGTTGTTTATGTGTATTTTTGAACCATGTTTTTGCTACACGGGTGGAAAAATTTCCGTGAATCGGTATAATGCATTCCCTTAATTAATTTAACTCACGATTGTTTAACGCATGCCTTCCAAAAAACTGTTTACGCTTGACGAAGCCAATGCGTTCGTTCCCCAGCTCCTAGATCTGGTCCCACGGATTCAAAAACTTTCCGTCTCTTTGAACGACGATTTCCCCGATATTAAAAATGCCAGAGATAAAGCAAAATGGAATGGCGGCAGTGATCAGGGAGTGGACTATCTAAACGCGGTACTAAAATATAATGACCTGATGCACAAGATAGAAGGGATGGGTTGTGAGGTTAAGGGGATCCGCGAGGGACTCGTTGACTTTCCTTCGCTGCGGGAGGGCAGGGAAGTGTATCTTTGCTGGCGCATGCCGGAAAAGGAAATTTTGTTCTGGCATGATCTCAACACGGGTTTTTCAGGTCGAAAACCTATTTAGGTTTATTTTCCGTAAATATTTTACGCACTTCCTTGACGATGCTGGCGTTGCCAACAATTGCTGTTCCTTCCTCGATGCTTGCTTGATTGCCCGAAAAGTTTTCAAATTTGCCTCCCGCTTCTTGCGCGAGGATTTTACATGGCGCGTAATCCCTTATCTTTGCTAGAGGGTCGACCATAACATCGACCGAGCCGCGGATTGCCATGAGGTGACCAAACGCATCTGGGTAGGTTCTTACTATCCCAGCCGCTTTATTTAATTTGTTAAGGAGGAAGATTTGTTTTTGCTGGCGAAAGCAATACTCGTCGGCGACAGCAATGAAGGCTCCCTGAAGCTTTTTTTGCTTGGAAACTTTAAGAGGTTTGCCGTTTAAAAAAGCTCCTTTGCCTTTAACAGCCCAGGCTGTTTCTTTCAGTGCGGGAAGCTCTATGATCCCCAAGACCGGTTTCCCTTTATGTAAAAGGGACATCAGAGAGGCGAAAAGGGGCAGGCCTTGAATGAATGAGCGTGTGCCATCTACAGGATCAATAGTCCAAACCCATTCGGCATCGGCATTATGGTTGCCAAACTCTTCACCGATGATGCCGTGCTCTGGGAAATGTTTGGATAATTTTTTTCTTAATATCTCTTCCGCATTTCGATCCGCGATCGTGACAGGGCTGGCATCTGACTTCAGATCTACCTGGTATTCCCCTCGGTACCATTTTAAAATCTCAACTTTTGCAGGCTTCATAAAAGAAAGAGCCTGATCTTTAATCTTCAATAAATCCATTTTCATTTTTTCTATCCTGTTTGTGCGTAAAGGATCAGTTGGTGTTTCTGTTTCCAAGGGAAAATAACATTGCTTTAATTGCTGATTAAATTATAATCAACGCTTTGAAATACTTGTAATTGAACAATCTTTCTGTGGTAGCCCATGCGCGATAAAAATTTAATGTTTGGAGTCATTGCCTGCTTTGCTATTTCCATATTGCTTTTGCTGGTCATCATTTGGGAAATTAAAAAGTCCATTGATCATGACGTGAGAGTACAACAAATGGCGAAAAAAACCAATGATGTGGCGGTTTCCGATAATCGCGATTTCAGTATCTATGAAACCTTTGTGGGTGATGATGGTCGCGAAATGGTTTTGATTCCAGAGGGAATATTTTCCCGTGGTTCAGATTCAGGTGGATTTGACGAAAAACCGGCGCAGGAAATTTATCTGGATGCGTTTTATATCGATAAATATGAGGTAAGTGTTAAGGAATATAATAAGTATAGAAAGGCTGCCAATTATGTAAAACCTTCGGTGCCTTTTTTTCAGGGAGACCATGCATTAATGGATGTCCCTAGCCATGCTGTGGTGGGTGTCTCCTGGCACGATGCGACAAATTATTGTACTTGGGCCGGAAAGCGACTTCTTACTGAAGCGGAATGGGAAAAGGCTGCAAGGGGAACGCATGGTCTAGATTTTCCTGGGGGTCATAAAATTCTACCGAAACGCGCCAACCTTGCAGGGACTGGAGAGGGGTTTCCTTATATGGGGCCGGTTGGACGTTATCCGATGGGGAGAAGCGTTTATGGTATTTACGATATGGCGGGCAATGTGTCCGAATGGGTGAGCGATTTCTACGATCAGTTTTACTATAAAACGGCTCCTATGATGAATCCTACCGGACCTGAAAAGGGTAAGAACCACGTTTTTAAAGGCGGTTCGTGGGATGCAAGGAGTGTAGATATTCGCACTTCTAAAAGGTTTGCAGCAAGCCCGGGACGAAAAGACAGTATTCTGGGTTTCCGTTGCGGTCTTTCTAAAAAGGATAAAAAATAGCGAAGACCCTTCGCTGATAACAGGGGAATTATTCTTCCCGGTTCAATGAGCCTTTATTGTTTGCTTTCCTAGATACTCCATCCCTTGTGGTGGTGAATATTTAATCCCAGTCTTTATTTGACGGTTGTACAAAGTGGTTCCCCGAAACTCTCAAATTTCCCGAGCCTGGATATTCCTGTTTTTTTTCGTTTCAGGTGCTACGGGGCTCATCTACGAGGTGGTGTGGACTCGTCTGCTCACCCAGATAATGGGCAATACCCATTACTCGATAGCGACTGTTTTAACCGCTTTCATGGGTGGTTTGGCCTTAGGTAGTTTTTTCGGCGGAGAAATCATCGACCGCGCTTTTAATCCATTGGCAGCCTACGCCATTCTCGAAGCAGGTATTGGCATTTATTGCCTACTCATCCCCACATTCATCGAATTGGCCTTCCCTTTATTCCAATGGATTTATCTCAATCTCGGTGACTCTTATACGCAAACCAGTCTGGTGCGGTTTTTGGTATGCAGTATTTTATTGATTATTCCGGCTACTTTTATGGGAGCCACCTTGCCGGTTCTCAGTAAGTTCGTTTCTAGTGATGAAAATTATATAGGGAAAGATGTGGGTACCCTTTACTCCATCAATACCTTTGGTGCGGTGATTGGGGCCTGGGCATCTGCTTTTGTTTTTATGCGTTTGTTGGGTGTGCAGACAACGATAGGTGTAGCAGCAGCGGCAAATATTGGAATCGCATTAATTATTTATCTGTTGTTCAAGCCACCCCTTAAAGAGCAGTCGCAACACTCAATCCCTTTCGTCACAGAACCCCCACTGGAAAAACGCGAAGCGTTAATACTCTTGAGTTTTGCTGTTGCCGGGTTGATCGCTCTTGTATATCAGATGGCCTGGACAAGAATTTTGTCGCTATTGCTAGGCTCTTCGGTGTACGCCTTCAGTCTTATTCTCACCGTTTTTATATTAGGGTTGGCAATAGGTACAGTTACGGCTTCTCGCTATCTACCTAGCTTGCGTGACTTGGTTAGAGGTTATGGTTTAACTCAATTAATAATTGGGTTTTCTGCTTTATCGACCATTCCTTTTTTTGCTCGTATTCCTTTTGTTAATCGATGGATTTATGAGAACTGGGGGCAGCAATTTGACCTGATGCAGGGGGCCAATTTCCTGACTATTTTTGGACTTCTCTTTATTCCAACATTTTTTATGGGTGCTCAGTTTCCAATCGTGATCAAGATCATGGCAACGAAGCTGGCGACTGTGGGACAAAATGTAGGACGCACTTATGCCTGCAATACTTTTGGGACAATCATTGGCTCCTTTCTAGCAGGTTTTGTTTTTATCCCGGTATTGGGATTGCAGACCACAATTTTGACTGCGGCTTTGCTAAATGTTCTTTTGGGAATGACTCTTTTGATCTTTGGAACGCAGCTCAGTTTTAACTGGAAGATGTATTTTTTGCCCGGAGTATTCATTGGCTACCTGCTGGTTGTAAACTCGATAGCACCCTGGGATAAATCAGTTATTTCTAGTGGTTCCTTCATGCCTTATCGAATCGGAGATTTAAAAGAGGCCGAGCTGAAAAAAAACAAGATACTGTTCTTTAAAGAGGGAATGCATACAACAGTAACGACCGAACTTTCTACTTCGGGAAATATCTTCCTGCGCGTTAACGGAAAAACCGATGCATCTTTAGCATTGGATATGCGAACTCAATTGTTGTCGGGCTATTTGCCAATGTTGTTTCATGCCAATCCAAAATCGGCTTTAGTGATCGGTCAGGGCAGTGGCATTACATTGGGGGCTGTCGAGCAGTTTCCAGTGGACAAAATAAACCTGGTCGAAATTTCGCCGGCTGTTATTGAAGGGTCGAGGTTTTTTGATCCATTCAACCACGATGCTCTCAATGATAAGCGGCTCACCGTACTGTTGGAAGATGGCCGCAATCATATTGCGTTATCCAATAATACTTATGATGTGATCGTTTCAGAGCCTTCCAACCCATGGATATCCGGAGTTGGAGCTTTGTTTACAGTCGATTTTTTCGAATTACTAAAAAAACGGTTAAATCCAGGTGGGGTGGCCTGTATATGGGTTCATACGAATATGTCACCGGATAATTTTAAATCTATAGTGCGCTCGTTTACAGATAAATTCCCATTTGTGACGATGTGGGAGTCTATAGCAGGGGATGATTACTTATTGATTGGATCTGAAGAAGAATATGGGTTGTCGTTTGAGAAAGCGCAAAAATATCTGTCCAATGAAATCACTGGAAAAGATTTTGCCGGAATCGGTATCAGAAATATCCCGGATTTGATGAGCCTGATGATCATGTCTCGCGAAAAACTTGTAGAGTTCAGTAAAAACGCCCCGCTACATACCGATGATAATTCGTTGTTGGAGTTCAATGCGCCGGAATATGTTTATAAAGATGAAAGAGATGTGCTGGTTCGGCAATTGACTCCCTTCCTCCGTTTGGAATCCGATTTTGTTAAGTTTGAAGATGCCGAGATGAAAAGCAAAGTTGTCAACAGGCTTGAGCGACTGGAAAGATCGGAAAGTCAGATTGAGGAAATAAAGCGCAAGGCTCGAATAACATCGTTGCTGGAACAGGCAGAAACAGCATTCAACGTGGGAGATATTACGCAAGCTCTGGCTTCCTATAAAGAAGTTCTGGTATTGGAACCTAAGCATATTCTCGCTCATATGAATATGGGAAATGTTTATCAAGAACTAAAACTGATTGATGAGGCAGAAAAGTCCTATTTGAATGCCCTCAAGGCGAATCCTTTCTATGTGTTCGGCAATTTAAGCCTGGCGCGCTTATATATTTTCTCAGGTCAACCTGACAAAGCTCTAGACACCCTGGAAAAGACTCTTGCGTGGTATGATGGTGACCATGAGTTTAGTCTGTTTATGGGGTTGGCCTATGCTTTTAAAAAGGATACTCAGCGGGCTATTGAGGAGTTTGAAAAATCACTAAAGTTGAACCCGGATTCGCCTTTGGCGCATTTTTATCTGGGAGTGCAGATTCAAAATAGCGATCCATCTTCTTCGAGAGGGCATCTACAGACATTTCTTACACTGGCTAAGAATCAACCGGGGCAAGAAAAACTGATACAAAAAGCCGAAAAACTTTTAAAGAAGTTTTAATCCATTTGCTAATATAGGGTATACTCTCCACCGATAGACTCATGATCCTGCCGGAAACATTATCCCGAATACTTGAAAGTCATATTTAATGCCCACTAGAATTAAAATCATTTGGTACCTTTGCATCGTTATTACGGTTCTTGGTTTTGTATATCTTGCTGCAAAAGACCGAATGGAAGAAGCGATGTTAGCAGAAGAAAGAGCCGCTAAAAGATCTGAAGCGCGCCTACAACAATTGAAAAACCCAAATAAGCAGAAAATTAAAGTTGACCCGATCAAAGTCATTCGAGAATTGAATGCGATGGGGAAATATGAGGAAGCTGCCGATATGGCTGAAAAGGTCGCGAAAGAGTTTCCAGAGCATGCAGCAATCCAGACTTGGTGGGGTATCTCATTAGTTAAACTGAAAAAAACGCAAGAAGCCATCAACCACTTTGTTATTGCCGCAAAGAATGACCCTACCGATGAAAAAGCACATCTCTACTGGGGACTGACTTTGGCGATGGAAGGAAAATTCGCTGAGGCTATTACTCACTACCGCACGGTACTTGAGATCAACCCTGAGCATAGCAACGCGTATGCTTATTGGGGAGCTTCCCTGAATGCTCTTGAAAAGTATGAGGACGCACTGGCCAAACTGGGTGAAAGTATCGCTTTGCATCCTCTGAACAGTACGGCACATGCGTTACGAGTTGATGTTTTGTATAATCTCAAACGATATGAGGAAGCTTGGCAAACGGTTAAAAAAGCCCGTGCTGCAAAAATCTCTTTGTCTAAAGATTCTATTGACAGATTGGCTCTGGCTTTTCCTGAGCCTTTAAAATAATTTGAAAAGTTTTGACTTTTAGGACGACTAATATGTAATGGCATGAAATATGCTTTATTTTAGTTTGATTGGCTTTTGTGTCAATATTGCAAATATTGACATTGATCGAAGAAATATAGGGCATACTAGCCCAATTTTTTGATATATTTAGAATTGTAATAGTCAAATATTTGAACTGTTACTGTTTTTACTTTTTCATATTATATTTTTTACTTTTCGGATAGAGAGGAATAATGGCTAATAAAAATGTTCAGTTCATAGGTAAAACATTTTTCGTGGTTTTTCTTTCTTTAAACATTTCTTCATTGTCATGGGCCAGTAGTTCCTCAACGACTGTAAAGGGAGGGAATGCCCCTGATTTTATCACCCAGGTGGGTGATAATATTTTTGCGCAAACCTCTGATGTAACCATAAAACTCGAAAAGAAACTGCCTAAAGCCGATGACGATTGGCCAAACTCTATAGAAACCGCTCAAGGGGCTATGAAATCGTCCCAAAACGTTGAAGATTATGAGGATATGGAAGACCCTTTCGCCGGGACTGAGAAAGATATTCCTATCCTTTCAGATCCTTTGGAGGGTTATAACCGCTGGATGTTTGGAGTGAATGAGACTCTTTATGATTACGCTTTGGAACCTGTTGCCAGGGGCTACAGGAATACCGTTCATGAACATTTAAGGATTGGTATAAAAAATATTTTTAATAATGCTCTAGCACCTGTGAAGTTTGTAAGTAGTCTTCTACAACTGGAATTCAAAAAGTCGGGGCAGGTTCTTGCACGAACTTTGATCAATACAACATTAGGGCTAGGTGGTATTGCAGATGTTGCAGGCGAGGAATATGGTATTGATGATGTGAACGAAGATTTTGATCAAGCCTTGGGGTATTACGGAATTCCTACAGGACCTTATGTTGTCCTTCCGTTTTTTGGTCCTTCTACCGCCCGTAATATTGTAGGAAGAACAGCTGATGCTTTATTGAGCCCTGGTGCCATGGCAGGTGCTGGTTTCGGGACAAATATCATAGTCAATGCGGAAGACAATGTTAATGCCGCATCATTTATTGTTGATGATAAAAAACAGTTGGAAGACAGCGCTTTGGATGAATATGAAAGTGTTCGCGATTTTTACCATCAATACCGACATGGACTTTTGAAAAAATAAGAGCTTCTTCAAAAATAAACTTCTTTCTGTTTTATCCTGCCTCTATTTTTAGTATCCTGCCTTCTTTCAATTATTATTTAGGAGGCTCTATTTTGTCCGACCTGCGCACTCGATTATCTCAGGAAACCAGCCCCTATTTACTGCAACATGCAGCCAATCCAGTAGATTGGTATCCTTGGGGACCTGAAGCCTTAAATAAGGCCAAGGAAGAAAACAAACCCATCTTTTTGAGTATCGGTTATTCCTCTTGCCACTGGTGCCATGTCATGGCACATGAGTGTTTTGAAAACCCTGAAATAGCTCAGTTGATGAACCAATGGTTCATCAATATTAAAGTGGACCGAGAAGAGCGTCCGGATGTTGACTCTCTCTACATGAAAGCTCTGGTAGAACTGACCGGGCAGGGCGGCTGGCCGTTAAGTATATTCCTCACACCTAGCCAAAAACCCTATCTAGGGGGGACTTATTTTCCTCCCACGCCTAAATTCAATCGGCCCGGATTTCCTCAAATTTTGGAAGAAGCGCATAAACTTTTTGCAGAAGACAAGTTGGATGCCAGAACGCAAAGTTTATTACAAAAAATCGATCAGCAAAACAAAGCCGGGAAATCTCGTGGGATCGAAGGCAATCGACTTATTCAAGGTGCCGTGGAAATATTGACAAAACGATTCGATGAAGAATATGGCGGCTTCGGAGCGGGAATGAAATTTCCCGAGCCGATGCACTATACCCTTTTACTTCGACACTGGGCAGAAACAGGGGATGAAGAAATATTGCATATCCTCGATAAAAGTTTAACCAAGATGGCTGAAGGTGGCCTGTTCGATCAATTAGGGGGTGGGTTCCACCGCTACTCCACCGATCGTCTCTGGCGTGTGCCGCATTTCGAAAAAATGCTTTATGACAATGGATTTCTTGCAAAATTATTTTTGGAAATGTATCAGGCCACGAAGCAGGATATTTATCGGGAAGTTTCGGAGCAAATTTTTTCCTGGATAAATCGAGAGATGACTTCTAAAGACGGCGCCTTTTTTTCCAGTCAGGATGCGGACACCGAAGGGAAAGAGGGCACTTGGTATACCTGGGAGTTGAAAGAGGTGCTCAACCTTTTAGGCCCGAAGCATGCCAAAGTATTTAGCCGGGCTTTTGGTATGACCTCGAAAGGCCAATTGGATGGGAGAAATGTTTTGCACGTAGATATGAAAGTGGAAACGCTGGCGGAGGCGGAAAATATCCCCATCTTTGAAGCCGATCATATTCTTAAAAAGGGCAAAGACACTCTTTTTGAGGCCCGCGAAAAGCGCCCTCGTCCCGATACCGATGAAAAGATTATCACCTCATGGAATGGATTGATGATCACTGCATTGGCAACAGGTTATGCTGTTCTAGGTGAAACAAAATATATTGAAACTGCAAAACGATGCGCTGATTTTATCTGGTCGCAACAATGGCGCGATGGCAAACTGTACCGCATCTATAAAGATGGCCAAAGTAATATCGTTGGATGTTTAGAAGACTATGCTTATCTGCTCGAAGCTCTGGTTACCCTTTATGAGACCTCGTTGCAAAGTGAATGGCTTACCAAAGCAAATCAACTCGCAGATGCAATGATCGAAGAGTTCTGGGATGAGGATGAAGGTGGATTTTTCCTCTCAGGGAAGTCGGGAGAGCAACTGGTATCAAAACTTAAAAACCCGGCGGATGAAGCCATGCCCTCTGCAAATGCTATTGCCTCAATGGCATTATTGAAGTTGGGGCGTTTGACAGGAAATAAAATCTATACAAAAAAATCAGAAGAAACGGTGAAAGCGTTTCAAGCTTTTATGGAGGATGGCCCTGCGGCGTTCACTGGCTTATTATCTACGTTGAGCGCATCCAGCCTTTCACCCACCGAGGCGATTTTTGCTGGGCCTAAAGAGAGTGCTGAGTTTAATGAAATGTGGAAAACTCTTCACACAGATTATAGGCCGAACAAAGTGGTTATCTGGAACGAAAAGGGCGAGTCCACTCTTCCTTTAGCTGAAGGTAAAACTTCGAGTGAGCCAACCGTCTATCTCTGTCAAAAGGGAACCTGTTATCCACCGGTTAACACTTCAAAAGCCTTGGACCGGTTGTTGGAACGTCCGCAGGAGATTCGCTTGAATATTTTTGATGAAAATAAAAAGAACGCCCAAATATTGGGAGACGAGCAAAATAATTTTTTGAATGCAATGGGGCAAATATTTCAACATTCAGGAATTACCAGAAAACCCTCTGGTGGAGGAGGAAAAAGCTAGTCAGATATAAAGGGAGAATAAAAAAACCCCCTTGCCCAAAGGGCAAGGGGGTTTAGTTACTTTAGAGAGTGTTTCTAACTATATTCTTAGAACCTATAAGTTACACCAATTCGACCTGCAGTGTCATGACCTGTTATTGTACTGTCGTTGTTGTGTCCATTACCAGTACCAGCACCATTCACTCCATTAATATCTGCTGTCAAATAGTCGGTATAAACGAACTCCATACGCAGACCAAGATTTGGATCTATTTTAGAAAGCTGAGTTGTAATACTTGCACCCACTTGTGGCCCACCTGCGTAGTAACTTTCATTAGCATCCCCAATGTTCACATCAAACTGGCTAACTGCTACGCCACCACTTAAGGCAAATAAGGTCTCGCTGTTAACGTAATAACCTACGCGAAGAGACCCTCCAGCGGCCCAATTTCTTTTAGCACTACCACTTGTGATGGTGCCATTATTATCGGCTCCAAGGTTTTGATTAGTTGTTAATTCAATTTTTTCGTCCGAACCAGCACCAGATATTTCAGCACCAAAATATAGATCATCAGATGTTTTCATTCCCCAGCCAATCCAAGCACCTCCTTGAATACCGTCCAACGCTACACCGCCTCTATCCGATTCAAAATTTTGACTCGTATCAAGCAAGGTCACATCTGCTTGCACTACTCCAGTACCATGACCTAAAAAAGCACCAGCGTAAAAGCCTTCACCTGGTGCTTTACCTGCCGCTTGCGAGGTTGAACTCATCATCAATGTGGCTGCGAAAATGACGCCTAATACCGCCAGCATTTTCCCGTTTTTAAAATTCATGAAACACTCTCCTCTTATGTAAATATCATTCACATACAAAAAATAATAAGTTAACTTACCATGTTTATGTGGTGCCGTCAATATAGTTATCAATATATTAGACTATTTCCCCTGTATTTGATACTGATTTGAGGCCATAGATTACGCTTTATTTTCGGTAAACACGTTATCCAAATAAATCTGTGAGATTCTATTAAATTTGTCCAGTAAAAACAAGGGGAAAATGAGCTTATCGGTACGGTAATATCTTTCTAAGTACCCAATTATGGACCCTTCAAATTCGTGGGATGGTTATTTGGTGTTTTTTTCTACCGAATATTAAAAAATTAGCCCAAAATTTCTTGGTAAGAAAAACAAAATTCGCATATCTCGTTGTTAATAGATATATATGGTAAATAACGTTGTGTTGGAAGAGAGATGCAGAGTGGAGAATCTCCATAGAAAAATTGTAAGATTAGGAAGTTTAAATAAAATTGAAAGAAGGAGATATTGAAAATGAAAAATGTCAGAGCGTTGTCAGCGGTTTTGTTGGCAGGATTATTAATGTTCATGTCTGGCTGTGCATCGGTGGTTACAAACGCGGCGCAAAAAGCATGGGAAAACCGCAGCACTGAAGATCAGGTCACCGATGCTAAAATCCATTCGGGTATTCTGGATCGCGTTAAAAATAAAGACAAAGGTCTGTTGCTCGATGTGAGTGTTGATGTCTGGGAGCAACGCGTCATGATTACCGGAACCCTGGATGACAGTAATACCCGCTCTGCCATTGAAAGTCTCGCTCGCGAAGATTCTCGAATAAAATCTCTGCATAATGAAATTCAAATTGTTACGAAAGCAGAAAAAGAAGCGCGAAGAGAGCAAAAGGAAAAGGGCGATGAGGAAAAAAGCGGAGCAGGGCAAGCGGTAAATGATTTCTGGATAGAATCTAAAATTAAATTGCAATTATTGGCGGATACGAATGTGGGGTCGGTAAACTATTTTTATCGCTCGGTGTTGAATAAAGTTTATGTGATTGGCGAAGCCAGTAGTAGTGCTGAAGAGCAGTTGGTGCTATCCATTATCAAGAATACCGAAGGGGTGAAATCGGTTACGGAATACATTGATGTCACATCTACAGTTTCATCGGCGTATTAAGAATTTGTATTCCCCGGGATTCTTCCTGGGTAAAAATAATAAGGGCTGGCGGGGTTACCCGTCAGCCTTTTTTGCTTTGAAGTTTTTTGTTATTTAAAGCTTCGTCGTTGCAGGTAAATTTCGACGGTGTTTTTGAAATTACTGGCGACGGCGATGTCGTTCATACCGCTATGGTTATAGTCGCCGCTGGTGATCGCCAGCACCGTGCCTCCTTCCACCACATAGTCGCGGGTGGGGTAATGAAACGTTCCATTGGCATTGCGCGTGACCAGTGAGAAACTGCTGGAGCGTGAATTAGCGATGGCGATATCTTTAAGTTTGTCGGGATTAAAATTGCCTGCGGTTAAAGCAAAGGGGCCGCCACCTCCTGAAAAAGAAATGGGATCAGAAAAGCTGCCGTCTCCTTTGGAGTAGAGCATGAATAAGTTATCTCCCTTGCCAGTAGCAAATATCAGGTCTGATTTTCCATCCGCATTCATATCTTCTAGAATAACGGCTAATGGCACGAGTTGTTTGGCATAGGCTTTCGGTTTTTTAAACGTACCGTTACCTTTTCCCATAAAGACTCGAATGGAACTGGCGCTGGAACTGCTGGCGGCCAGGGCTATATCCATTTCCCCATCGTCGTTAAAATCTTCGGCGACTCCTGAGAAAGAACGAGACCCGGTCAAATAAGTTTGACCTTTGTGAAAATAGCCATCTCCACTGCCGATAAAGATTTCCATTTCATCGAAGGTCAAAGTCACAGCGGCATCGAGTTTTCCATCGCTGTTAAAATCTGCGAGGATCACGTTTAAAGGAACTTTTCCTGTCTTTGTGGCGATGGGTTTTCTAAAACTACCATCTCCATTTCCTGGCAGAACGATGAACATCTCAGCGCCTCGTGCATTGACGACAAGGTCAGGGATGCCGTCTCGGTTAACATCGCCGGAGGTGACCATGGTGGGTTCTGCTGCGACTGTTATATTACGTGCACTATGAAATGTTCCATCGCCTTTTCCATAAAGCAGGCTGAGACTACTGTCTTTGGTGTTAGCGGTTACCAGATCGGGTTCGCCATCCAAGTTCAGGTCGGTGGTCAGCAAATAAGATGGGCCTTTCCCGACGGGCATAACATCAAATTTATAAAACATGTCCGGCGGTGGCGAAGGCAGATTGCATCCGGATAACCCAAATAGGGCAGAAATCAAATAGGTTACTGTTATAGAGAGGAAATGGTGTCGATTCATGGGTCGTGGACACTCTTTTTTTAAGTTCTTGATTTTGCCGCTGGTCTATGAAAAGATTACCCCTTTTTGGCGAAATATGATAATTTAGTGACCCAAATTAAAAAAACCCCTTGCTCCAACTTTTGAGTTGGGGCTAATGGGATGTTTGTATTTTTCAGCATCCCCTTTTTAAACCCATGAGGAGGTACCTACTGTTGCGTTCTTATCAAAGTGTCCTGATTTTAAAACCCGATATTGAAGAATCCCGTGTTGACGAAGCTCTCGCAAAAATAGGAGAGTTTATTAAAAGCAATGGCGGAGCCATACTAAAAACTGAAAAGTGGGGCAAGAAGCGCCTTGCTTACCGGGTCAAGAAAAACCGTTTCGGTGTTTATCTTAACCTTTATCATACCCTTGAGCCTTCTGGCATTATTGATCTAGAGAAGAAGTATAAACTTTTCGATTTAATCATCAAATTTATGGTTCTCCATTTGGCCGATGATGAGTTGGAAAGAGCATTGGGTCGGGATGATGAAACCGATGAAGCCGAAGACGAAAAAGTTGCAACGAAGAAAGACGAGGACGAGGGTTAGTTCTCTTAACGTAAACACAAATGAAAATCGGGTAATTTAAATGGCCTCATTCAATAAAGTTCTTTTAATGGGAAACCTTACCAGAGACCCTGAGCTTCGATATACCTCGAGCGGCGCGGCGGTTGCCAGTTTTGGGCTTGCAGTAAATAGAAAGTTCAAGCAGGGCGAGGAGTGGAAAGAAGAAGTCTGTTTTGTTGATATTACGGTTTGGGCAAAGCAGGGTGAAAACTGTGCCCAATATTTGAATAAAG
>JAJDBA010000259.1 GCA_029261675.1 Nitrospinaceae bacterium | reverse complement strand
CACCCCCTACTCTCTATTCATGACATTGAAAGATGGGTTGGGAGAAATGGTCGAAGCGGTGATAAAAAAATCACCCAACATCCAGTTTAAATCCAGCGCAAAAGTTAAAGCCATCGAAAAAATGCAAGATGGCTGGCGCGTGCAACTTGAGGACGGATGGGAACGTATGGCGGATGCTGTTATTATTGCAACTCCCGGCGCTATCACCGCAAAGCTTCTACAACCTATCGCTCCCGATTCTGCTGAGTTATTGAGTAGCATCAAATATGTTTCCACCGCCACCGTGACACTGGGATATAAAAAAGAAGGCTTCTCGCACTCCCTTGACGGATTCGGGTTTGTAGTGCCACGGTCTGAAGGACACAGTATTTTGGCCTGCACCTGGACATCTTCGAAGTTTCCGCATCGTGCCCCAGAAGGGCATGTGATGCTACGCTGTTATCTTGGAGGTGCGCTTCAAGAAGAGATCGCCGAAAAAGATGAAGAAACCTTGGCGACACTTGTAAAAAAAGACCTACAGGAAATAATGGGTATCAATGAGACACCTGTTTTCTGCAAAGTGTTTCAAAATCATAAATCGAATGTGCAATATCATGTGAACCATTCTGAAAAAATCGATTCGATCATGGAAGATTTGAAAAATTATCCCGGACTTTTTCTTGCAGGCAGTGCCTATCGCGGCATTGGCATTCCTGACTGCATCCAAAATGGCAACCAATCCGTCGAATCGGCTCTCGAATTTTTAAATACTAAATCCGAATAGACGATTTAGCATCTAATATTGGGTTCATCAAAAAACATTTAGGAGTTAGCTATGAAATGGGTTTCTGCCCTATCAAAACAAACGGATATCGATGCTGCTGTGCAAGAAGCGGCAGAAGAAATCATTCGGCAACTGGGCAAAGATCAGGCCGACTTGACCGTTGTTTTCGTTGCACCACAATATAAAGACTTTTATGACAAGATTCCCGATCTGGTAAACCGCTACCTCAAACCCGGCCTATTGTTTGGTTGTTCTGGCGGTGGAATTATTGGAAACGGAGAGGAAGCGGAACAACAGGCCGCATTCAGTATCACTTGTGCAACTATGCCAGGTGTAAAAATTCAACCCATTTATTCCGAAACCAAAGAGTTGCCCGACCAAGACACTTCTCCATCGGTTTGGCGAGATTGGTTGGACGTGAAAATTAAAGACCAACCGCATTTCGTTTTACTTGCCGACCCTTTTTCTTTTCGCGGCGACGAGTTTCTTGCAGGCATCGACTTCGCCTATCCCAACAGTAAAAAAGTAGGCGGCCTCGCCAGCGGAGCACAAGGCCCTGGCGGTAACGCGCTTTATCTGGGAGATAAAATTTATAGCAATGGAATGATTGGCATTGCTTTGAGTGGCGATATAGAAGTCGATACTATCGTAGCTCAGGGTTGCCGTCCCATCGGTCAGCCTATGAAAATCACCGCATGCCAGGACACTCTACTAAAAGAGCTTGATGGAAAACCCACTCTTGAGGTTTTGCAGGATCTCAATGAATCTCTTTCCGATGCTGACAAAAAGCTATTACAAACTTCTCTGTTTCTGGGAATCGAAATGGACGCGATGAAAGACGACCCAAAACAAGGCGACTTTCTGATTCGCAATCTGATGGGTGTCGACCGGGAAAGTCAGTCCCTGGCTATTGGCGCTTTATTAAGAAACGGCCAACTTGTGCAGTTCCATCTGCGTGATAAAAAAATGTCATCAGAAGATCTCGATGTCATGCTCACACGATACCTGTCTCAAGGGCATGCGGAAAATGCCAGCGGTGCATTGTTATTCTCCTGCCTCGGTAGAGGCAAATACCTTTATGGAGAAGCAAACCACGATACCAATATGTTCCAAGAAAAGCTGGGGAAGATTCCATTGGGTGGATTTTTCTGTAATGGAGAGATAGGGCCTGTAGGAAACACCACATTCCTGCATGGCTATACCAGCTCGTTTGGGATTTTTAGAAAATCAGATCGTACTTAATAAAAAGGAAGGAAACCCTATGGCAGTCGAAGTAAGTGTCTCAACCACCCCCAACGAAAATGCAATGAAGTACACCCTCAATTGCAATTCCATTGAATCGGGGCATAAAACTTATGCCAACGCCGAGGCCGCAGAAGATTCTCCGGTTGCCAAAGCCTTGTTTGCGATTGATGGAGTGACCCAGGTATTTCTAATGGCAGACTTCATTTCTGTCACGAAAAAGCCTGAAGCTAGTTGGGGTAGTCTGGAAGCAGCTATTCTGGATGCAATAAAATCTGCCTACTAATTCAATCAGGTGAAAATCACAATACTGGGTTCAGGCACAGCTGTGCCATCCTTACAGCGCAACTCTTCCGGTGTCCTCATTCAAAACAACGGGGTCAACTCTCTCGTTGATTTCGGTTACGGAAACCTGAGACAACTACTCAACCTGGGAATCACCTACCACGAAATTGATCGCATATTTTTCACGCATAACCATCCCGACCATGTTTGCGACCTCATTCCATTCTTATTTGGCTCACGCTATCAACTGGATGCCCGAAAAAAGGATCTCGAAATCATTGCCGGGCCTGGGTTTCAGGATTTTTTCGACAAACTCACGCTGGCTTTCAAACATTGGTTGAAGCCCACCGAATACAAACTGAACATTTCAGAAATAGATGAAGGCGCTCGTACTTTTGAGAAACTAAAAGTTCAGGCAGGGAAAGTGAAGCATATTGCCATGAGTCGAGGCTACCGATTCACTGATGATCAAGGGAAATCCGTTGCAGTTTCTGGCGACACCGATTATTGCGAAGGAATGATTGAATTAGGCAGAGACGCCGATTTGATGATTCTCGAATGCGCCTGGCCCGATGACGAAAAAACCGATGGGCATTTAGGCCCAACGCTTGCGGGCAAGCTGGCAATGGAAGCCAATTGCAAAAAACTTTGCCTCACTCATTTCTACCCACCTTGTGATTTAGAAAACATCCGCAACACAGTTCAAGAAACTTATAAGGGAAAACTAGCGTTGGCCCGCGACCTGATGCAGTTCGATTTGTGACAGGGGATTCCTATTTTTTTCCTTCGCGGCGGTCTTCGATGAAATCGACAATAAACATAAAAAGTTTGATCACCCCTAGCATGCCAAATATACCCAAAAGCAATTGCAGCAAAGGCGGTAGTTCCAGAATAATACTTTCAATGGATGTAAAAAGAGCTTCCACAATTATTTCCTGTAATAAAAAGGCCTTTAAATTTTCCAGCAAGCATACCTAAGCAAGACTCAATACGCAATGATTGCTTAATCAATAAATACTTCTGTCCTTCCTGATTCCAGATCGACTTTTAAAATTCGATGATTATTGGTATCTGAAATATACAATCGATTATTAAGCTCAAATACTCCCGCCGGTTCCCAAAGCTGC
Organism: Nitrospinaceae bacterium; assembly: GCA_029261675.1. Classification (GTDB taxonomy): domain Bacteria; phylum Nitrospinota; class Nitrospinia; order Nitrospinales; family VA-1; genus UBA8687. The sequence goes on along the minus strand of JAJDBA010000259.1, from coordinate 5,665 downwards.
CCGACACCCTCGGTTGCGAGATCAACTGTGATTACGCTTTGAGTCTTCAAGTCCAGTACTTTTATTTTATGATTATAGGAATCCGCGATATAGACCTTATCCTTTGAATAATGAACTCCGAGAGGGTGTTGCAACAACGCCTGCTTGCCTTTCCCATCGTGATCGCCAAAATCGAATAATCCTTTTCCTATATAGGTAGCGATAAAACCAAACTCATCGAGACGAACACTGCGAATGGCACTGGTTTCACTATCCGCTAAAAACAATTTATTACCGCCTGTAGAAAGACCTGAAGGTTGTGCAAAGGCGCCGTTAAAACGCGGACCGTCTATCAGAGCTTCTTGCGAAGTACCCGCGAAAGGTTCAACGGTTCCTTCGTCTATATGATAGACACCGATCTGGTGACTACCAGCATTAGCAAAATAAAGCCAGCCGTCTGCAACCGAAACATCCCAGGGAGAACTTAAGGAAACCTCCTTGCCTATTTTTAATGCGGTCCCTTGTTCACCTGTTCCTGCGCAGGTTGCTACCGTTTCACCTTCAACATCTATTCTTCTTAATAAATGATTTTCTGTATCGGCGACCCAGATCACCCCTTCTTGAAAACAAAGTCCTTGCGGACGAAAGAATTCTGCTTCGTTAAAAGTTCCCTCTCTTTTTCCGATTTTTCCGGACCCGATACGGCGGGTGATACGCCCTTCACTATCCGCTGTAACAACCTGATTATGGTTACTATCGGCGATGGCAAATTCCTTGTCTTCGAAGCTATAAGAAATTTTTCCAGGGAAGGATAAAGTTTTTTCATCTGCATTTTTATCGACCAACAATAAATCCTTCGCATCACCAAAAAGAGCATTTTGGGATTTTAAATCTTTAAGTATCCCATCTATAGTATTCAGCAACATATCTGGATTCGGTTCTCCAGAATACTCGCCCAGAATATATCCATTCGGTCCGACTAAAATAAGGGTCGGCCAGGCACGGATCGCATAATTTTTCCAAATGGAAAAATGAACATCCTGAACAACAGGATGTTCTATCTCATAACGATGAATAGCCTGCTCCAGGTTTCTGGTATTTTTTTCTCCCGGAAATTTGGGACTGTGTACTCCTACCACAATCACCGAATCTGAAAAACTCTCTTCAATGCGTTTCAGCGTTGGAATAACATGAATACAATTGATGCAACAATAGGTCCAGAAATCAAGAATCGCCAGTTTCCCCTTAAAATCAGAGAGATCAAGCGGCCCACGCGTATTAAACCAAGGCAGATCTGCGGCATTGAGTTTGGGAGCATGTAGGAGTGGTTTCATAACTTATTATGTTGGATTCTTTAGGTAAAATTACTAGAGTTTTGTTTTTTTTCCCTTACTGGAATAATGGTATAATTGATTATTCGCTGAAACACAAAAAGGGGTGTTTTCATGGTGTCGAGAGCTTTAACATACATTTTTCTTGTTTTACTTTCCTTTCCCCATCTGCTTTGGGCCGAACCTTTCAAAGATAACAATAACGGTACCGTTACCGATGAACGCACTGGATTAGTCTGGCAAAAAAGCGATTCCTTTCACGATCTTAAAAAAGGGTTGAATTGGTACGATGCCCTCGAATATGTCACTTCAAAAAATTCCCAAAAATTTGCCGGGCACGATGATTGGCGATTGCCCACGCTAAATGAACTAAACAATTTATGGCAGTCTACGGGAAAAGTAAAAAGTAAAGACGACGAAACTCTTGGTCTGGCTCCCGAGTTCCAAAATGGCGGTAGCTATTATATTTGGACAGGAGAAGAAAGAGGCCTAGACCACGCCTGGTATTTCGGCTTGGGACAAAAAGAAAATTATTTCAATTTAAAAGATTTGGCAGACCTAGATCAGGGTGCAAAAATGGTTCGCGCGCATAAGAAGTAATCACAAAATCCTTCTACTCGTTACAGCGAGTAACCGTAAGGAGAGAACAATGAAGCTGAACAAAAAATCTTACCTTTTCATATTCATTTTATTGATAGGGTTTTGCTGGATCATTCCTACCGCATTTTCTGAAGATAAACCTATGGATCATGGTTCCATGAATCATGGCTCCATGGACCACAGCGATCATAGCGACCACTCCGCACCGGCAGTTTCAGGTGGAGAATATCGTACAGAACAACCCGACGCCATGGATCATGGGCATATGGATCACGGGGAAAGTGATGGCAGCATTTTCCGAACCAAGGGCGCTCATGATGACATGGGGATGTCAAAACCCGAAGACATGAGCAACAAAGCTCTATTGGCGCGCGGACGTAACATTTTCATGCATATGTGCGTGTTCTGCCATGGTAAAGATGGCAATGGCGGTGGTAAAGCCACAGAATATCTCTACCCTTGGCCACGAGATTTCCGAAAAGGTATTTTCAAGTTTCGAACCACACCCACCGGAACCCTACCGCGTGATGAAGATTTATATCGAACTATTGTTGAAGGCGTACCCGGGACATCCATGCCAGCATGGAAAGACGCGTTGACCCCAGAAGACACCTGGGCATTGATCAATCATATAAAAAACTTTTCCGAACGTTTTAAAAAAGAGAAACAGGGTGAAAAAATCGAAGCCAAAACTCACCCCGATTCTTCACCTGAATTAATCAAAAAAGGTAAAAACCTTTACGAAGAACTGAAGTGCAACCGCTGTCATGGCGACTCCCTTAAAGGCGATGGAGAATTATCTGAGTCACTGATGGATGCCTGGAAGCATGCCGTATTTGTTCATGACATTACCAATCCGCAAGCCCTGAAGGGCGGTCATAAACCGGATGATATCTTCCGAACGATCTCCTCCGGTCTCGATGGAACGCCGATGCGCTCCTACATAGACCTTCCTGAAGAAGACCGTTGGGCATTGGTGCATTACATTCGTTCAAATTTTTCCAAAAAATTTGAAAAAGCCGAATTTGAAACCGATGTCTATTCTCTTCCCGTTGAATTTGAGTTAAGCACCGACCCGTTCAGCCCGGTATGGGAAGGAGTGAAATCAACCAGCTTGGTTTTGCGTCCGCTCTCTGCGCGTCGCAGTGCGGTTGAAATTGTCAATGTGGCTTCCGTCAACAATGGAGAACAACTCGCCATCCGCATCAAATGGAACGATCCTACTCATGACGCGTTTTCTGAATTGCATTCAGACATATTCCGCGATGGAGTTGCTGTGCAGTTCGCCTTGGGTGCGGTAACACTACACACACATGGGCACAACGAACCGTTTTTTGGAATGGGAAACCGTAGCAAGCCAGTAAATATCTGGCATTGGAAGGCCGGACTCGAAGAAGCACTTGAAGCAGAAGACGATCTCGAATATGCCGGGGGTGGGGTCGATATGGATGCGCTCATCTACGGTGGCATCATGTCTAATCCAGTTTCAAAATTAAATGCGACGGGTCAGAATCCTGTTGAAGAATTGAACGCCGAAGGATTCGGCACCATCACTCCCCAACCTCCCGAAAACCAGAATATCGATGGTGCAGGGGAATGGAAAGACGGCATTTGGACTGTTGTCTTCCTTCGCGATATGCCTAAAACAGGAAAATGGGATGTGGATTATGCCAATCGGATAGATCCCGCCCTGATGGCCTTTGCCGTCTGGGATGGAGCCAAAGAAGACCGGAATGGCCGCAAGGTCATCAGCGTATGGCAACGTTTCAATATCATCAAACCGAAATAATTTTTCCTCTACGCTCTCCGAATAAAAGAGCTAATTACTTTCTTCCACACACAACGGAGTTTTTTTTGAATCTATACCGTACTTTAATGATCGGAATTTTTTTCCTGCTCTATTGCTTTGCCTCCTCTATTTTTGCCGCAGAAAAAATGGGTTTGGGAGAGCTGGACCGATTGATTAAAATCCACAAACCGCAAAAACCCACAGAAAGTTTTGACCCAACCGTTGGCCCTACAAAAAGCGTTCAACTGCTTCCAGAATCTGAGCCGACTGTCTTTTCCATTCCCGGATTCAAAACTTACGGTTGTGATGAATGCCATCAATCGAATGACCTGCTCGATCTTTCAGTCAACCGCATGCGACAAACTCTGAAACGCTTGCATGCTATTTCTCCAGATCTTGCCCCGGCACCGTTAAAGCAATTTATCATTCAGTCCTGGTCTGGCGAGTTATTACAACCCTGGCAATTTGCTCACACGACTTACGACTCTATCCGAATTTCTCCCGCAACCATTCTGATAGACAGTCGCGTCTATGGCAACGCGACACACCTTCACGAATCACTTCATTTGACGCAACCGTTTCTAGGAGCCGCCAATGAGTTAGAGGCTTACGGGCTAAACATTCGTTCTGATCCGAGATTTTTGTTTCTAAACTTTCCTTATTTTGCGGATACAGTCACGGCTTTTTTCTTGCCTGAATTCCCAAAAATGCTGGATCGTTTTTTTGCCCGACAAATAAATGAAGATTTAAATATACCGAAGGAAGTGCAATGGTTTTGGATGCCTTTCGAGGATGAGAGCCTGACAAAACTTTCTCAGGCTATTGAAAAAATGGAACCGATATTAAAGGAAATGGGACGACTGAACCGCAAGTTCCCCATCAAAGCGGCTTATCTGGGTGAACAAACCCGAGCGCTTTCTTTGCTGCTCGATATTGCGGCTGCAAAATTATTGCCTCTCCCAACAATGATGGAATCGGATACCAAAGAACCTTTTTCGATATTGGCACAACAATTCGACAAGCTCGACAACACCCGCTTGGGATATAGAATTGATCGCAAACGAGAAGCATTGATGATTCTCACTTATAAAATGCAAATCAAAGATCCCCAAAAACGACTCGCCATCTATTTTCATTTTTTAAAAGATCGATATATCGGAACGGATGGAGAGATAAATTTAAAAGTTTCGGATGAGGAAGATCTAAAAAAGTTTATCGAAGAAAAACGTGTACAGATAACTCGTATGATGAAATCAAAAAACTTCACCGAGATCGAACGCCAAGGCGCAGCAAAACTACTTGACGTAGGGCCAATAGGTCAGAACCCCTCTGCGATTCCCTAATAGTTGGGCATATGAACAAGAAATTTTTATGGGGGGGGATTGCGAAAAACTTAGAAGTTCGGCAACAGCATAGCTAGCCGCACACTTTGAAGAAATGCTGGCTAACCTACAGTAAAAAGCGCAACAATATTTGCTCGCTTTACGGGAATAGACCTATTACCAGCGGCGGTTCGCCGCTACAGTTTGCTGGCAGGGGTTACTAGTGCTGGGCCTTTGACATGGTCTTCAAGAGTTTCTGCTTGAACCTTGTCTTGAAGTTTCATCAGCGCGTCTATGACCATTTCTGGTCGTGGCGGACAACCCGGGATATAAACATCCACCGGAATCAAAGTATCAATTCCCATCACGGTTGAATAGTTATCATAGAATCCACCGGAGACGGTACATACCCCGTAAGCCACAACCCATTTTGGTTCTGTCATCTGGTTAAAAACTTTTACCAGAATAGGTGCCTGTTTGTGACTGATCGTTCCCACCACCATGAGCAGGTCGGCCTGTCGGGGTGAGAAACGAGGAAATGCCGCGCCCATACGATCCAGATCGTACCTTGGACCGGCCACGGACATAAACTCCATACCGCAACAAGCGGTGATGAAGGGATAGATAAAAAAGGAATATTTTCG
>JAJDBA010000258.1 GCA_029261675.1 Nitrospinaceae bacterium | reverse complement strand
ATTATTGTCGCGATCGTAACAGAAGACTTGATGGTTGAAGATCTTTTGAACGAAGAAGTAAAAACGCTTCTCGAATCCAAAACCGAAGAATATGAAAGAAGTATGATGGATTATGGTCGAGTATTCCAGATGGTGAAATCTAAACTGGTTCGCGAGCGTGGACTTATTCTATGAAAATTAGCCGAGATAAAATCAGTCATATTAGCAGTCTCATCGTTAAAGACTTTGCCAAGCGAGATGAATTGGACTACAAGGTCGACCTGAATGATGTAAGACGAGATATCGCCCGCGTAATGATAGAAATTTTACAGTTAGACGATAAAGCAGACGGTGAAGCTAGAAGAATTATGAGCACCTATAAAAATGCCCCGCGAGAAGGTTCCCCAGAGTGGGACATCATGTACCAAAAACATTTCGATGAATTCATGAACAAACAGGGAATTTGACCCCTTCCCTGTTTTTTCCGCATGAAATGTCTAACAAGCCCATTTCTTTTTTACAAAATAAAATCATTCCTACTTTAATATAAGAATTATTACCTAATGGGTAAGTATTTTCCGGGTCAACTTTAAATTACTGAAATCAAAAAAAACTTGTTTTTTTAAGAGTAATTCATTAAGGTCAGCCATGAAATTTTTTCGCCGAATTTTATTTGTGAACCTTTTTGCGTTTGTAATTCTTCTGGGTTTGCCTTGTTTGGTCATGGCAGGCATGGGTCATGACCATGCAGAGCTCATGGAGGTTACTTCGTTGAAACCTTCCTCTCCCTTTACCAAAAGCAATGCGGAGTTAAAACATTACTGCCCTATGCACAAAAAGCTTCTGGCAGAACCATGTCCGCATCATAATCATGGGAAGCAACATCATTTAAAAAACAAAGGAGATGGCGGCAAACAGGTTTGTTTTTTATCCAAACCGTGTGAAAGATCTGCCCTTCCCATTTCGTCTTCTGCATCTGGATTTGATTTCTTCTTTACCAATAATCTGGGCATTCAACCTCCTCCACTATTCCCATCTAGCAGTTTCACTTCAATTCAAATTGAGCTGAACTCCTTGTTCCTGGACTCTGTTTCACCACCTCCCAAAGTAGTCTCCTAAGAAATTCCTCTTTTTAAAAACTTCTGACTGGTTTAAGGCTGCCTTGTTGAAATGCAAAGGTTGGTTTTACTGTGCGACCTTTTTCTAAAAAACAGTCGACTTTTATAGTTCTGAAGCTAAAGAAAAGAGCGAACTCGATCTCTTTTAATAATTCACTTAATAATCTCTAATTTTGGATTGTTCGAATTAACCTATTAGGACCCAAAAGTCGGTTCAGGTTATGTCTGGAAAATGGAGAAGTTATGAGTGTGTTCTTAGCATTCAACTTGGGAGCTACAAATGCAACAGACTACAAGATTTATTTTTTTTAGATATATTCCTGAAAAATTAACGACTTTAATTTTTGCAATTTGTTTTTTTCTTAATACCGTGCATACGGTTATTGCGGGAGAGGTCAACAACTCCTATTTCATCGTTGACCCTGTTTTCAAGGTAGCTCAAAACGATATTAATAATTCCGATAGATCTTCTTCAGAAACGTTGAAAGAAGTGAGTATTTTTGCACCCTCCCCCATTTTGGATTTAGGAGCACCTTCTCTCGAAATAAGCGAACAAAGAATAAAAAATATACCAGGAGGTGCCAATATCATTGATGCCCAACAGATGCGAGAAAGTGCAGTCCTACAATTGGAAGATGCTTTGGAATATATTCCCGGTGTTTATATTGGAAGTAAGGGGGTAACCGAGGGAACCAAGATTCATATTCGCGGGTCAGGAGTACGCTCGGGTGCCAGTCCTATTCGTGGTATCTCAATTTTTAGAAATGGTATCCCCCTTACACGAGCAAACGGAGCCACTGATACTCAAATTCTGAATTTTAACGTTTGGGATCACGTCGAAGTTAAAAAGGGGGCAAACGCTTTGAGCTTCGGAAGTTCCAACCTAGGTGGAGCCATCAATATCATTACTCATACGGGTCGTACCTCTCCTGGTTTCAATGGACGAATAACTTTTGGTAGCTTTGATTATAAAAATCCCGTTGCCAGTTACGGATGGGCGGATGATAAATGGGATTTGTATTCGTCTTTTGCCTACTATGAATCTCAGGGATTTCGCCAAATTGCAAATACCAACGATAACATTCAAGGTTTTTTTAGCCTCGGTTATCGCTGGAACTCAAACAATGAAACTCGTCTAATAGTTGATATTCAAGATCACCGTTGGGAAAACTCAACAACATTGTCCTTGGCAGATTTGAGAGCCGACCCAACAAAAAATAGACGAAGTCCTGTTCAACAAGATTTCAAAATTCCCAGCCAAAGAGTTTCTCTGCGTCATAGCATGAATACGGATGATTGGGGCAATATTTCAATTGGGACTTTTTACATGAGGAACGATTTCAGGTTCCCTTTTAATAACTCCTTTGGTGTTTTTGAAGATCTCTGGCAGGAAGCGGGTGTAGTTATTAGGAACGAGCGAACCAGCAACTGGTTTGGTAAAGACAACCACATAGAAATGGGTCTGAATACTCAATACATGTGGATTAAAGATGAAGACTATAACGTGGCAAATAATGAAAAATCTACCTTACAAGATCGTGAGGAAGATGATTATTTGCTTCTTGAAGCTTATTTTCAGGATCGCATATCAATCGTAAAAAACTTAGATCTTGTTCTTGGGGTTCAAGGGATTTACAAGCGCCAAGAGTTTACGCGCACATTCCCTCAATATAGCAACGATATGGCAGATTCCGCAGGATGGAATCCCAAAGCCGGATTGATCTGGCAAGCTCACGAACAAGTCCAGATTTATGGGAATGTTAGTCGTAGTTTCCAGGCAAAAACTTTAAATAATTCCACCGATATTAATGGCGGTAATCCAGTAAAAGATCAAACCGCAACCACCGTTGAGATCGGTACAAGAGGAGGTTCTTCTCTTTTCTCTTGGGAAGCAAATATTTTTCATTCATGGGTGGAAGATGAATTACTTGTTGTTGAAAGTCCTCCACAATCCCAGACTTTTTTAACGGGTAATGCAGATGACTCTCTACATACTGGAATCGAGTTTGGGATGGAGTCCAACCTTCCGATGGATTTCATAAACTCTGGGGATAATCTTCGTGTTCGTGGTTCTTACACCTGGAGCAATTTTCGTTTTGATGACGATGTAAGTTTTGGCAATAACACATTGCCAGGAATTCCAGAGCATGTAGGACTTGTTGAAGTTATGTATCAGCATCGTTCGGGATTTTCATTTGGTCCAAATTTGGAAGCAAATTCGCCAAACACAGTTGATTTTGCTAACACCTTGGAAGCTCCAGCATGGGCAGTTTTAGGCCTTCGCGCAGGTTATAAGCCAAAGAAAAGTAATTACCGATTATTTTTGGAAGCTAAAAATATTACGGATGAAGCCTACGCTGAAACTCTTAACATTGCTAATAATTCAAATGGTAATGATGCAAATCAATTTATTCCCGGCACACCGTTTTCAATGTTTGGTGGTGTTGAATATAGTTTTTAAGGAATAGCATGCGAAATTTTTATTTAAGAATTCATTTAGTTTTGGCGCTTTGCGCTGGATTTCTTTTCTCACTTCAAGGGCTGTCGGGGAGCTTAATAACGTTCTACCGGGACTTTGATCGGTTTTTAAATCCCGAGTTTACGATCATTAATCCGGGCAACAAAAGCAAGTCTGTAGAGGAGTTAATGGAAATTATTCAATCAGCTCATCCTAAGCGGACGGAACCATGGAAGGTGATCCTTCCATCGGCCCCCAGCATTCCTCTGCGTGCCGATTACCCGAAGCCCATAGAAAAAAAAGGCGCATTCTGGGCACCTCTGATGGTTTCCATCAACCCCTATACCGGGGAGATAATAGGAACCCGTTTCTGGGGAGAAACACTTATGACCTGGATATATGATCTTCATGCAGAATTACAGCTGGATAAATTTGGATGGGATCTGGCAGGGTATTTGGCTCTCGCCCTTTTAGTATCACTTGGAACCGGTCTCTATTTATGGCGACCGCGACAGTGGGATACACATTCAACCTGGTGGTTCAAACCAAGAGGGTCAAGTTCTCGCATGCTTTACGATTTACATCGACTGGCAGGAATTTATTTTTTAATTCCACTGGTAATTTTGGCAGTGTCTGGTTTTTATTTCACCCATCCAACCAAAGTCAAACCGATAGTTAAACTTATTTATCCCGTTCGGGAAGCACCTAAAGATCTAAAGTCTACAGTAATTCCAGGTAAAAAGCCGCTGACACTGGATCAGGCTATTGCAATTGCCCTAGAGCACTTTCCTAAAGGCGATGTTCGACAAATTATGACTTCAGGTGGAGTCGCTGGGGTTTACAGAATCAATGTGCGAGGCCCCGAGAGTTATGCCCTGAATCATCCCATATCAACAATTTGGTTGGATCAATATTCAGGCAAGCCGCTGGCAAAACTGGATAAACAAGACAATAACTTCGGAGAAAATGCTTTGGATTTATTATGGCCGCTTCACCGAGAAATTGGTGAGTTTCTTGGAATATACGGGCGCATTTTATATTTTATTGCAGGTCTGGTCCCAATGATTTTGTTTATTACGGGAATCGTCTTCTTTAGGAAAAAGCGGAAAGGATTAAGATCTTTCAACAAAACGTTAAAAGAAATATGAAATTTTAGAGCAATTTATTTATTGTACTTGCTTCCTCCTGGCAAGTACACACTGGGAGGTCGGCATTTAGATGGGGATATCTTAATGTCGACCTTCCCAAATATTTCCATACCACCTAAAGAATACTTTGATGAACTTTTGACAAGCAGAACTTATAGCTCCCTATTTCTTATCAATCTATAGGTTAATCAGCGCTAGTCGATTGTTTGGTTGCAAAAACAAAATCTTCTGCCCCTGCATTTCTTGCGTCTCTAATTATCTTCCCAAAAACCTCAAACTCAATATTCTTATCTCCATGGACTTCAATAATTTTAGATTTTTCTTGAGTTAGTTCTGCCTTCAAACGAGCGTCCAGTTCACCCTCTAAGACAGGTTTTCCATTAAGTTCGATTAACCCCTCAAGAGAAATTTTCAAAATATTATTTTTTTTCTTAATTGGAATCGAAGATTGCGCTGTTGGAAGTTCCGCCTTAAGGGAACTACTAATTGAGCTAGAAGTTAACATGAAAAATATCAGCAATAAAAAAACGATATTTATCAGAGGAATTAAATCTAATTCCATACTTCTCTTTTTTGGACTCTGAATCTTCATCATATTTTTAGATGGCCTAATTCTCTTTAAGAATCTACATAACCAGAGAAAATTTTCTGGCACCTGCTTGCCGAGCCAAATCAAAAACCCGAACAAAAATATCGTATTTAATCACACTGTTTGTCTCTACAATCACAGCCTTGTTTTTTCTATCCATAATTTCAGTTTTCAGCAGAGACTTTAATTCACTTAGAGTAGTTTTTTTCTCCCCCACTCTAATATCTTGAATCCCATTAATTTTGATCGTAAGCGCAATCTCTTCTGTAGCGCTTGAAGATGACTCTTGAGGAAGTTTTACGCTCAATCCTTGACCCGAAACCGCAAAGGTGAGCATATAAAAAATTAGCAGTAAAAAGACCACATCAATCAATGGGGCCAGATCCGGTTTGAAAGGTTTTTTATTTCCTTTTGTTATTTTAAGCATTCAGAAGGTTTGTTACGAAACAACTTGAGAGGAAGGTTCTGGATAAAACTTTCTATCCATCGAATAAATAAACTGAGTCCCATATTTATTTAATTGAAAAGCCAGTTTTTCTTTTTTGCGCTCAAAATAATGCAGCATAATTACCGTAGGAATGGCAACAGACAAACCTGCGGCGGTTGTCAATAAAGCCTCCCATATGCCACCTGCAAGCAAGCTAGGGTCAACCTGACCTTTATATTGTGCAACCTTATTAAAAGCCTGAACCATTCCTATTACCGTTCCTAATAAACCCATTAGCGGAGATATTGTGGCAATCACCTCTAATCCTCGCATATTCTTTTCGAGAGCATTAACTTCTTCCTGACCTGCAAAAGTTAACTTTTCCTCCAATTTCCAGCGAGGCATCTCTTTTTCGTCCAGACCCGCTTTAATGATCCGTCCCAAGGGATTAGGGTTGTTTTGACAACGCTCTAAAACTTTAGATGTATTCCCCTCTCCTACTAATTTAAGGATAGGATTTAAAAAACCTTCTACATCAATAAAGTAGCTTTTAAAGAAAATTAAGCGCTCGATAATAATGGCCAAAGCCAAAACTGAGCAAAGAATAATAGGAGCCATTATTATGCCCCCTTTATTTATGTAGGCCATTGCAGCACCAAAAAGGCCCGAAGTCTCGCCCATCGAATACCCCCACTAATGAAAAGTTTTACTATAATATTTACTTATTCTCAACAAGGTCAGGCTTGCCATCGAAATTTCTATCGGCTTCCATTTTTGTTAATTTGCCCGAGGGATTGAAGTACTCCCAGTGATCCGCTTTACCGTCATAGTTGGTATCACTTTCAACCCTGGCGACCACTTTTGAACCGTAAAAATATTGCCACTGATCGGGTTTCAAATCGTCATTGGTATCAAACCCAACTTTTTCTAGCTTTTCGTTTGCATAGTAATCCCAACGGTCCAACTTACCGTTATTGTCCATATCGTATTCAGTAAGAACTATTTTTTGATCTGCGTTGAAATGCTGCCAAATATCTATTTGACCATCCCCATTCCCATCCACTTCAATGCGAACTATTTTTTCGTTACCATTAAAAAACTCAGTCCAGTCAAAGCGACCCGTATTTTTAGAATCTTTTTCCACCCACTCCAACTTTCCACTCTTTGAATAGTGTTGAACCTGATCCATTCTCCCATCATTATTGGAGTCAAACTCAGCTTTAACCATTATCTTTTTCCCTTGATAATGTTCGATTTGATCTATCGAACCATCATGATTGGTATCATATTCAACTTTAACAATTAAACCTTCTGGGGACTTATGCTTCCATTGATCCATTTTCCCATCAAAATTTGTATCAACCTTGTCCACATCAGCAAAGACCAGCCCAGGGAAAAATGAAAACATTAAATAAATTAACAAAGTAAAAATTTTCATATTTTTTCTCGTATCTTCATTGTTTATCTCAAAACAAATGATATTGGAATTTTTAGTGAAGCATATTTTTTATTCAAACTTGCAGGGATAGTGGGAAAAGGCGCGGCTTCTTTTATTGCCTTCATGGCGGCTTGATCTAAAATTTTATACCCTGAAGAGTTTTCAATGGACAGTTCTAGAATTTGCCCTTCTTTATCTAATTTAAAAGATAAAAATGCTTTCCCTTGCTGCTTTCTCTCTCTGGCTATTGGGGGATAGACTTTTGCCTGAGCAATTTTTAGTTGAATAGAATTGGTGTATTGCCCCCATATTTTATTAAAATCATCTCCTGCCAATAAGTTATTCTCTTCCTCGGCTACCCTCATAATATTTTTGACTACAGCAGGTACGAATGAAGGAGAGGAAAAACTTCGAGTACTAATTCGGACGGCTTTACCTGTCGGCATACCATTAGAAGGAGTGAAGGAACGAACTTTTCTTGCCATTTTGGAGTCTGGCAACAATTTAGCGGAATTCATTCCCAAAGTGGCTCTCTTTGCGTAAGGCACGCTGGAGACTTTCTTGTTTTGTGTTGTGTTAATAGACGCAAAGGCCGCGTTGAATCGACTTGCCGCAGGACTTGATATTCTAGATACACTGAGTTTTCTTGCAGGTTTAAAATTAACGGATTGAGCAGAACTCGTACGCAAAGGCTTTATGTGAACCGGTTTTGGCATAGTTTGAGTTGTGGTTTTCAACATTGCCTTCTTTATAACCGGTATAGCTTTCTTTTTAGGAACTATAGTTTTCTTTTTACGAATCGGCTTTGCTTTTTTAATTATCTCTAGATGCACCTTTTCAACTTTATTTTCCAACTTAAGAGTTGTATTAGCGGGTAACGTGGGAGAAAAAATTAACAGCACCAAATGAGTTGCTACCGAAAATCCAATAGCATGAAAAAGATTAAATGATTTGGCGAGTTTTGTAAAAGTACTCATTTAACAAACCTTCCCCTACATAACACGGCTTTGTTTTCTTTTTCACCAATCTCTGTCCATGTCGCATAAATTCTTCCGCCACTTCCTGAAAATAAATATGGGTAAGCGACACTATCACCAAGAAACGGAACTTTACTAGGCGTGCTAGAGGTCCCGTCACTTTCGATTTTGACTAACCAAGGGCGAATAACTCCCCAGCCGTCATCGGACTCAGGATCTCTTCCTTGAAAAATGATCCATGCGTCCCCCTTGATCATTTGAATATCTGGATGATTTGCATCCAGCACTTTCCCCTGTACCTCACCTAGATAGGTAAAGCTTTTACCTTTGTCATGTGATAATCCCGCACGCAAAGCGGCTCGATTTCCAGCGGCGCTATACCAGGAAATAAACAACTTTCCATCCTGAAACTCCATAGAAGCTCCAGAATGAGGACATCCATTTACCTTCCATCCTTTTTGGGTAACCTGTACTTTTCCAGCCCAGGTCTGCCCCTTATCAGCGGAAGAAGAGACAACCACAACTCGATTGTTATCTTTGTCGACATGTCTCCACGAGATGTAGACATTTCCCGAATCATCAAATGTTAATGCAGGTCGACAACAAGGGCATACATCGCCTGCTACTTTTATATTTTTTTCGAAAGAGGCACCTTGATTTGAAGAGCGGGCTAAATATAGAGAAGAAGTCCCTGGAAGATTTGTCTCTTTTCCTCGCCCGTCAAGCCAAGCAATATAGATGGTCCCATCAGGACTCACTTCCATCGTCTGAAAAGAATGGTAAGACTTTTCGTTATCGTCGTTAACTTTAATAGAGGGTAGAAAACTTCTTCCAAAGTTCATAGAACGAGCAAATTTTATATCATTCCCGCCTGCCCAAACAGCATATTTACCTATGCCAGGGCCTTGTTTAAGCAAGGGGCCATTTTCTCCGTGAAAGCTGACTTCCCCTTCTGTATCATTTACTCGGTAGGATTTGGAAAAGGTGTCTCCCGTGTTGTGGGAATGAGTAAAAAAAAGGTCCTGCCCTTTATCACTTTTTCTTGCCGCATAGACAAAGCCCATACCTTCTGATGCAGAAAGAAGTAATTGCAATCCACTACCCTTGTCGACTTCTTTCGGCTTGGATTCCCAGCTTACCGATGCCTCACTGTTAAAGGATTTAATATCCCCTTTTTTTAAATCACCCGCGAATACTAAGCTATGATTGATTTGGAGATAAGAAACTATTAAAAGCAGCAACATACCCCCAACATCTCTGCGTATAGTTTTTACAGTTAACATGAGTCCACCCTTGCTTTAGAATTAGGAAAGAAGACCGATATCCGATCCCATTATTTGGACGAAATAAGGGATCAGATATCGAGATATGTGCTTGTTAGGAGGAATCAAGCACATCTTCTTCAATTAAAAGTGACTCGCACGCCACCAAAAAAGCGCCTCAGGTCACCAGAATAAAAATTGGAACTTGCATTGGTTGTTGTAGCGGCTGCAGTAAAGTTAGAAATGTATTTTTTATTCAATAAATTTCTCCCTTCAAAAAACAGACTGACTTTTTTATTCACATCATATCCAGCACCCGTACCAATAATGGCATAGCCTGGAGCTTTGGTTGTATTATTGAAATCCGTATCCGCATCGCTGGCCGCTAACATATTAAGCGCAACAAACCATTTATCCTTTTGTTCATAACGCAGTTCGGCGTTATAAAAATGGTTTGGCTGACCAGGGATTTCGTTGTCATCAAAATTAACATCATCATCGAAATAAAAATTACTGTAGGTATAGGCGTTCCACATTTTCAATCTATCCCCATTCATCAGCATATTTTCTCCCAGTTGAAGACCGACACCCAGTTCCACACCTTGATGAACCGTACTATCTGCATTGAAAGTGGAATCTGTAAAAGCACCTGTATTCCTAAATCTCAATAACTCATCATCAATCTCCGCATGATATAAGCTTAAATCCC
>JAJDBA010000257.1 GCA_029261675.1 Nitrospinaceae bacterium | reverse complement strand
GGGCATTTCATAGCCCCTCTGGAACCCTCGATAATTTCATTAAGACCAACCTTGCGCGGATTGGATGCCGTGAGCATTTCGCTGCTCAACTCCGACCACTGTATTCGCCAGTGGATGACGACCAAGGACTGTCCTTGGATGCGTTTTCTTGACCTTGGCTTCGCCTCGCCCTGGGCTCTGCCCAGACCCGACACAACCCAGCGACCCCTCCGTTTGTTCTTTTTTTGGTAGACGGGAGGGGGCAGTTTAATTTTATGAAGATTTAAATAAAAATACTTACGTATTTTCGCCTTAAATTTTCAAAGCTCACCAAACTCTCTAACTTTTCATATCTTCGAAAAATTCTGAGGCAGGTTTTGCGCCGCTCACCAACAAGCGATCTCGTGCCCGCGTACAGGCGACATAGAACAAATGCCGTTCCGTCTCGTAAACTTCATCAAGTTCAGCTTCATCGGCGATAGTTTCAATCCGTTCTTGGAGTGGCAAAACTTCATCATCACAAGCCATTACCACAACGGCCTTAAACTCCAGACCTTTCGCCAAGTGCATTGTCCCAATAGAAATTCTTCCTGCTGGTTCTTCAGCCCGCTCTGAAAGCTCCAAAGGTGTATGGCCTGATTTTTTAACAGCATCTCGTGCCCGTCCTAATTCGTTCTTGGTTCGGACAAAAACACCTATTTCTGCTGGTTCAACACCGTCTTTTATGGTGCTTTTTATCCAGTTTGCAATACCTACGGTTTCAATTTCTGGACTATCAAATATCTGGGTTTCAGGATCAGGACCGTTAAAAACAGATACCGTGCCCGTCCTGTCTTCCTCATTTCCATCAACATCGCGTACAAGCTTTGGTAATAGTCGATCGGCGGCCCTTCGGATTTGATGTGATGTCCGATAATTAACCTTGAGCATTCTAGAGCGCCCTCTAATATCAATACCCAGAGCCTTCCATGAAAAGGGCTCTTGAAAAATCCGCTGCCCAAGGTCACCTGCAAAAAATAGCTCATTTCCTCCCCCCGGAGTTATTACTGCCAGCATTCTTAATTCCGGTACGCCAAGGTCTTGCGCCTCATCAACAACAACATGCGTAAAGGGTTTGTTCTCCTTGCCAGCATAATGTTTAGTTACTTTCCCAAAAATCGCAGGCCATGACAAAATACCCTGTTCCTTCAGTTTTTTCCGCGTATGTTCAAAAATCGGCCAGATAAGTTCCCGTTTGCTCGCACTCATACGGTTTTTACGGCCTAGGCGTGGAACATCGCGGTAAGCCTCAAGGTTTTCAATTTGCCATGCATCAACAACATTCGTCCATTCAGACACTATAAAACTTATCGTAAAATCTGTGATACCCAATTCCTGTACAGAGGCTTCTAGTGCACCCCTGATCTGCTTTTCCGATGGCGCACGAGGATGATGACCAAAGGCCAGCGTAAAAAGATCATAAGCAACACCTTTAAACGGTAAGATCGTAACGCGGGGAACAATAGCCTTATCATCCCCAGTTAGAATCTTAAGTTTGCCCTCAAGAGAATTAGCAAGTGGTAGAGAAAAGGTTGTCAGAAGCAGTCGTGCATCTTTATATTTTTTTAGAATATTAGCCACGCGATGGATAGCTACGACTGTTTTCCCTGTTCCTGCTGAACCGGAAACCCGAGCTGGACCATTGAATGTTTTCTCAACTACGCGGCGCTGGGAAGGATGCAAGAACACAGTCCATTGATCCCAAGGGTAATCCAGCGCGCGTTTGAGTTCATCCACATCCTCCATAACGCGGAAACGGCGCTGTGCGTCCGGGTGTGAGAAGGGGTCGACGGTTTCGGGTACAGGGACAACTTCCACTTCCGGTTTTTTTCCAACGGCAAGGTCAAAGAGTGCTTCAGCGGCTTCCTGGGGTAAATGCTCCGTCAAATCAAGCAGTGTATCCTCTGTCGCCACCTTAACGTCCGCCAGCCAGTCCTCCGGCACACCATACTCTAGGAGTTCTTCATCACCATAATGCGCAAAAAGCGGAGGCTGAACCGGTTCTGGTTTTTCTATCTCAACTGGTTTGAAAACTGGTATTTCTTCAACCCGCTCGCGTACTTCTACAATCTGGGCCGCACCGGTTTTAGGATGCGTTTCAATCCGGCGGCGCTCCGCCCACTTGTAAGCATCGTCATGATGATCCACATAACAGATAAGAAAACTTGCTGCCGTTTTATGCACCACAAGACGAACATCGCGGCTCACGCGAACGGACCAGAAATTCTGATCTTTTGATTTATCAATACGGTGGAATTGTAGCCCTGGTGCGGACGGGTCTTGTTGCAAATCAAATACAGTGATCTTCACCGTTTTTTGTTCCTGAGCAGGAAGTTTGCGAAGAGCGCCGGAAAAACTGTCTGCTATACAAAACTTCATTCTAATCTTCCAATAAACCTTCTAAGGTTTCTTTTAATGTAATTGCCAGGTCTAAAGCGTGTATATGTGTTAGGATTTCGTCTTCTGAAAATTGATTGTTTGGGACTTTATTTTTTAATTGACCAAAAACATATTTACCCTTTGCTCCTTTCAGAGGGCGTTCCTGAAACATATTCCACACGTCAGTGTTTGTTGGGCTACCGCCAGTGGCATAAAGTTCTTGATTATGAGTTGTGCGTTGAGAATTAAATTGGTTTTTTATAGGAACGGAATTTTGCGCTAAAACCTCATCAAGATATTGCTCTGCAACCACTTGTTCACAGTCAATAAGATCGCATATGTACTCCGGCGAACAGAAGTACGATTCTATGTCTGATAATTCTGTAAACCAAAGAAATATTCCATCTGCTTGATACTCTTGTGTAAGATTAATGACCTCATCATCAGTTAAGGAATCCCTGTCGCGATGCATAACAAGCTTATATTTTTTGCCAAGAGCTTCATGTAATTCTTTTGCTTGATCACATGTAAGAAGGGTTTTATATCCTCTACCGGGATGAAATGTAACAAATTTATCTATTTCTGGCCATTGGGAGACAATCTTACGTAGAAGTTCAATTTTTTTATCTTCTGATACAATAATGATTTTTTTACCAAATGCACCCCATCCTAGAGCAAGCTCAATTGCTTGCCTGTTAGCATTCTTTATAGCTCCTTTTTCCATCCAAAAAATATTAGTGTCAATTGGAGCTCCTCGCACAATAAAAGGAGAATGTGTGGTAAGAAGAATTTTTATCCCTCTGTCTTTAGCAATTTTTGAAAGAACTGATGATAATTTCTCTTGAACATTTGGGTGAAGATGAATGTCCGGTTCATCAATAAGAAGTATTTGCGGTTTAAAGAGCAGAACATAACAAAAAATTTGGATCAACTGAAGATAGCCAGCACCCAAAAGTTCAAGTGGATGTTCCTTTGATCCCAGACGCACTCGTGCGCTAATGGTAAGGTCCTTATCTTCGTCATGAAACACATTTATAGCAATGGGTCCATCAATAAGTAACTTCAACCAAAGCTCAACCTGCTGTATTTCTTCTGAGTTCAGCAAGTTAAGGACATTTCGGAGATAAACATTAGAATCGCCAAAGGAACAGGCCTTCAAAACAACGCGTTTGGATTGTTTCTGCTCTTGATTTGGAATCCCAGAGATTCCAGGAATATAAGCACTAAAAAACTTTCCAGTACCACGAAATAAACCTGAAATGTTTCCAGGAGCGGTACCACTTACAGAGATTCCAGCATTCCTAGCTGAACGAAACTCACACCAAGCTTTTTTCTCTTCATCGTCATCATCAGAAAACGCAAAATAAACCTTTGAAGAAGGCGTGCCTGTCATATTTCCCCAACTAGCATTATTTCCTAATTCAGGATAATTATTTGTAGGCAAATAATCTAACTCATTGATACTTACTGGCGATGTTCGATCCTTACGAAGCTCATTTGTTTGTCTCATTAAGCATGAAGCAAGATGAATAGCCTGGAGAGCAGAGGATTTTCCACTACCGTTTACCCCAACCAGAATATTTAGATCAGAAAGATTGATATTTACATTATTAATCTTCTTAAACCTCTTAATACGAATACGATTAAGTTCCATATAGAATTTCCTTATACCGCGAAAACTTTCATGACTTCGTCGCCGAAGTGGTTAATGACTTTCACTGCGAATCGTCCGTTTTCAGGTCGTTCAAAGGGGCGGGATTTATCGCGGTAGAGTGTTTCCCATGCTTCCTTGTCAATTTCTGCTTTTAGACTTGTCTTGAGGGATTTATAAGGATCGTTCGCGCCAAGGAAATAAGCGTGACGTACGAAAAAGCTTTCCTCGTTATAATCCGTATCAATAAACCATGCGGCAATGTCGTCCTTGCCGCTGGCACGTACATCGCCGGTTTTGGGATCAAAAACATCTATACCCAGAACCTCGACAATGATCTCGCCGTCTTCGTTGAAGTCCCACTCCACATCCGGCTCGCCAAAAACAATAAATAGATTGCCTGCGCCAGTGTTTTTGAGTTCATCCGACATATGCAGGTCGGGGTTCATCTTGGCTTTAAGGATCGGAAGAGGACCGATCTTATTGAGTTCGGACGTATGGGCTTCAAAGTTAAACCCGCAGGCAATTAACGCATCAAAGCGGGCATCCAGTGCTTCGCGCGCGGCGGCGGTCAGATCGGCGCGGCTGACGGTGCCGAATTCCGGGCCGATGAAAATTGCGGCACGCTTGGTGGCGTTGCCTTCCAAGAAGTGCGCCTCGGCGGCGATATAATCGCCCGGCCAGCCTTCAAGGCTTGTAAAGGTTATTTTATCTTCTTTTGCCCCTTGCTGTACTCCGGCGCTTTTGAGGTTTTCTAAAACCATCTGTGTAAAATCAGTTAATGGTTCGCCGACTTTCTTTTTCTTGGATTTACGTTTGCCTTCGGCGGCTTCGATGTCTTCAATCAATTCAATTTCATCCGCTGGAACGACGCGGTGGGGGGAGAGACTTTCTACCGTAAACGGTCCGGCTACGCGAACACGGCTTTTGTCTTCATAAGGCCGGTCATAGAGATATTCCACATCGGCTTTTTGAGCGATAGATTTGTCGATTTCCTGTTGGCGTTTGATACGCAAATTCCACCATTCTTTATGCAAGTTTTTTTCTTCCTTACTCCAGCTTTCTTCCGATTCACGCGGGATGTCCCATTCCTCCCACTTTTTACTTAGAGCCTTATTTAGTTTTTCGCGCAAAAGTTCCAGTTTTTCCTGATAATTATCCCAGATCACGTCAATCTCGGCATTCTTAGCTATAGTTTCAAGCATAATATGCGGCGCACGTTCATAGACGAATCCTTGCCGGATGTCATTATGCGTTGTTGCGTCAGGCTGAATTTTTCCTGTGATTTCTTGTTCCTTGTTCCGGCCTTCGGGCGTATCAACCAGATGGTAAAAAGGATAGCGTGCGCCCATCAGCCTTGCTCGCGCCAATGCCAATGAAACGCGGGATGTATCAATCGTAATCCAGCGCCGCCCCCATTGTTCCGCCACCATCGCCGTTGTGCCAGAACCGCAGGTAGGGTCCAGTACCAGATCGCCGGGGTCTGTGGACATAAGAATGCAACGTTTGATTGCTTCGGTGGCAGTTTGAACAACATAGACTTTTGGATCAGTCCGACTCTGAATCCCACCAATATCTGTCCAAACATTCGCATAGGATGAGTAACCAAAGTCTGTAAGCTTGCGTAAATAACGAATACTATTCCCCATGGGATATAATCTGGAAGCTCGGTCAACTCTTAACATCCCTTGCGGGTTTGATTTCCAATGCAAACCCTTGGGCGATGCACGCATTTCATTTCTAAATTTAAAAGAGTCATCCTTTGAAGCATCATCGGAGGACGTAGCGTCTCCCATATCTACATACTCATTTGGATCAATAATTGAGTTTTCTAGGTTTCCATAGGTTTGTGCAGGTCTATACTTTGTTGCTCCAATTTCTCCCGGCTTCTTAGGAAAACCAAGTTTACGAAATTTGGTCTGCTTTGCATCCTTGGCGTACCAGATAATATAATCAAAAACATTTGATATAACATCCGAGGTAAAGCCCGTAGTTTTATTATAAGCAATAAGCGAAACAAAATTATCTTCCCCATACACCTCATCCATCAGTGCCCTTACGCGGTGGACGTTTTCATCCCCAATCTGCACAAAAATAGATCCGCTTTCGGTTAACAGATCACGCATGGCGGTGAGGCGGTCGCGCAAATAAGTCAGGTAAGAATGAATACCATCTTTCCACGTATCCCGGAATGCCTTGACCTGTTCCGGTTCCCGTGTAATTTGATCCATCTTTCCATCAGACACGTCCCGCGAACGAGTGGAGACCTGCCAGTTGGAATTGAACTTGATCCCATAAGGCGGATCGAAATAAATGCATTGCACCTGCCCGCGCAGGCCCTCGCGCTCGGCGAGACTGGCCATGACCTGTAAACTATCACCCAAAATCATGCGGTTTGACCAGTTCTGGTCGTGTTCGTAAAATTCTGTTTTGGCTTCCGGATCAATGCCGTTGAAATCATGGAACAGGTCGAACATTTCTTCCTGTTTCCGGCCTTCTTCCGCCCTTTTTTGTGACTGACGCATGAGGTCGTCAATAATGGCCTTGGAATGTATTTTTTCCTGAATATAAAGCGGCGGGGCCTGGACCACGAGATCGGACCAGTCCTGTTGATCCTTCCCGCGCCATACAAGCTGTGCTTCATCAAGATCGACATAGCCCTTTTCAGTCACTTCTTTAATCTGGTCTTTGGTCAGTCGAACACGCGTACCCTTCCATACCATCTGCGGATCAAGATCACCGTCCCGTGGCCGTGTTTCCCCTTTGGCCAGCGGGTTTTTCCGCTTATACGTGACTGGCTCTACCGGGTTGATTTCCTCCGCCCGCTGCGCCGCAGATTGTAATTCCGCCGTAGGAATATTCTTCCGCTTCGCATCTCCGTGCTTCAACGCCTCAACCTGTTTCGGGGATTTTGTCTTTTTAGTCCGTGCCATTGTCCCTATCTTTCTTCGCTATCCTGCTGTGATGTCTCATCACTATCGTTTTCTGTGTATTCATCAAACGGAAACTCCGTTTGAGCTCTTTCCTCAACCGAGTATTCCAGTAATTCTTGTTTAATCTGTTCGTCCGTTAGACGGCCTGAAATTTTCGTGCCATTATAGCTCAGCACTCTCAAAACCCTTACCCCTGTTGGTTTTCCGCTCCCCTCTTGGTAGGCCCATTGGACTTTCATATTATCTTTAATGTTGGGCTGGATGTCCTTAATTTCCACATGGCCCCAGAAGTCCTCGTCCTCAAGTGAAAAAGCTATATCCTTATGTTTATTTGTATCCGCCAGCCACTTCCTACCGTCACGTTTCCAATTCGGCGAATTCACTGTTATGTGCAGGGTATCTACAACCCATTTATGATCTTCTTTGTTTTCTTCCTTCTCTTCCTCATCATATGGAACATCAACAATGTATTTGGGAAATTCGTTTCGCTTGATGCAAAAGTTATGGGTTGTATCAAATCCAAGCCCTTTGACTTCCCTATTGTCGATACATTCCTGATAAATTTTATTTCTAGCATGGTACGCCGCTCGGAATTTTTCTTTGGAGAGGCCAAGCTTTCGTAATTCTTCCGGTTCTTTTTGCAAAAATCCCAGAGTTATTTGTACCACGATGATGGATACGGCCTTTTTCTCTTCTTTTGTTGGTGTTTGCGGCTTAGCCTTATCCCCCTGTTTTACTATTTCTAACGACCCACCACTTTCGTCTGATAAAAATTCGTTCGTTTTTTTTCCGGCCTTTTCAGCCCAATGGACAGGCTCTTCACCCGTGAGTCCTTTTATATATGCCTTTCCTATGTCAGACTCGAGAAACTCCCAAAATTTCTTTGCAACGTAACCAGCCACCCCTATGCCGAGGATTTCAATAAGGCCGCCTTCTTTAGGCGTAAGAACATGGATTTTGTATTTAACCTTGTTTTCAAAAAACTCCTTGTTGAAATTGTCAATTATAGCCTGTGTGCTTTTTGCTGTATCTATAAACTGATTCAGGGGAAGGGAATGGTCAGGCATATCGAAATGGAAAGGAATTAGCGCCATTTCCTCTCCAAGTGGCTGGCCTTCTTCTAGATCAGGTCTTGTCATGCAGCTTCCCCTTGCACATCGATAATGCGTTCGATGAGGGCATTAAATTCCTTATCCATCTCATACACATCACTAAATTCTTCAAAATCCCAGCGACCATGGGTTTTCAGGTTATTCACGCCCGGCACCCATTTGTTACGCATGGTTTCGGATTTCAGTTTGACGTTCTCCCGGCGATAGCCTTTGACC
>JAJDBA010000256.1 GCA_029261675.1 Nitrospinaceae bacterium | reverse complement strand
TTTTCGTAAAAACGACGGCGTTTCAACTCTTTCAACAAGCCTTCTTTGGTCATTTGTCTTTTTAGGACTTTTAACGCTTTTTCAACCTGATTTTGATAAACTGTTACTTCCAAAAACCTTTACCTCCCAATCAAATAAATGGAACGAATTATATTTCCCACAAAAACAGACAACATAAATTCTGCCAGCACCCTGTTTTATCGTGAAGCTGGGAATTATCAACAAAAATACCTATAAAGTCAATAGCTGAATGAAAATGATGAACTCTAATCCCACAATTCAAATGTTACGCATTATCCCCTTGTTTTTACTCTGGTTAGTGCTCTTTGCCCCAAACGGCCAAACAGAGGAATTTGCTGTCCCAAACTCGGGTTCACCCTACCAGGATTTAGGCAGTCTGAAAACGGGGGAAATACTGCATCTGCCAACAGGTTTGACCGTCAATTTCGACCAAATGATGAATTCTGTCGCCACGTCCCGGGTGATCTATATCGGTGAAACTCACGACAATATCGAAGCCCATAAAGTGCAGTTACGAATTATTAAAAAATTATCCGAACAGTATCCAGTGGCAATCGGAATGGAAATGTTTCGTCGCTCGGCTCAAGAAAAACTCGACCAGTGGCATATAGGCGAACTTTCCGTTAAAGAATTTAAAAATCTCTTCCACACAAACTGGGGATCGGGCTATCGATTGTATCAACCCATTTTTAATTTTGCCCGCACTAACCAATTGCCGCTGATCGGACTAAAATCTACGCGCAAGGTAGAAGACAGTTTCCGTTCCGGCGACCCCGCCCCCGACAATACGTTCTATCCCGAACTGGACGATCAGGACCCCTATCATCGAGCCTATTGCATGGCGGCTTTTGGCGGTCACCGTGGAACAGAGAAAGCTTTGGAAAAACCCTATCGCATGTTGCTGCTTTGGGAAGAGACCATGGCACAAACTGTTGCGCGCTTTTTAATCAATCCGAAATATAAAGACACGAAGCTGGTGGTTCTGAGTGGTGGTTTCCATATCCAATACGGATTCGGCATCCCCAAGCGTGCCTACCGCAGGGTGCCGCACGCCTATTCCACAATCCAACCAACGATCACTCACATCCCGGAAGAATTGCAAGATCGTGAAATGGTAGTGGAGAAAGTCTCTATCCCGCTTTATGCCGCAGATTATGCTTGGAAGGTCGACTACAAAGTGCATGACAACGTGCGGTTGGGTGTGAGATTGGCTCAGAAAAAAGAAGGCGTAACAATAGTGTCAGTGACAAAACCTTCTAACGCTGCAACCGCAGGAATTTTAACAGGCGATTTACTACTGAACATGGACGGGAAAAAGCTCACCCGCACAGACGAGGTGTTGGAACAACTGCAAAACAAAAAATTCAACGACCATTCCACCTTCCACCTGCGCCGCAATGGCAAAGAACTTAATGTAGAAGTGGTATTTAAGAAAGGCAATTAACCACAGATGAACGCCGATAAACGCAGATAGGTTGTATAGCGAAACACCCTCTCCCCAGACCTCTCCCCACAAGGGAGAGGGTGTAAAAAGAGCAAACAGTCCTAGTATAAAAAGGTTCTATTCGCCTTGGGAAGCAAGAGGACTTCGGACACACCATGTTAATTGAGTATCAGAGGTTGATTTTAATGTAATAGCCCCTGATGTGGAAAAAGTTGCTGCCCCTGAAGTTCCAAAATCCAAAGTCCAGGCATTTTCGCTAGCTCCTGAAACAGATGCCTTGGTACCTGACCAGTATGGATCTGAGTTGACGTTTTGAAACGGGTGACCGCTCTTGATAGCGGGATCGTTCTCAATCGAATCGACTAAACTTGCCAGCTCCTGAATAGAAGGAAGTCTCCAACCGGCTTTCCCCCCCACCTCTTTTTTAACGCATTTATTCCTAGCACTGAACCAACTGCCAGATGTGTTATCTGGAGTTTTTTCCCAAACCACTTGAGTTTCTTTATCCAAAACAGCTTCACCGTTCAGATTAGACAGAACAATAAAGCGCTTCGCCACATTATTTATCTTTTTGTCCCAGCTTCTTAAATCAATGGCACTAGCCGGTCCTGCAGCAAGCGTCATGGATATTAACCCTGCACCCGCAAGATAACTGATATGATTCTTTTTCGGAATTTTCATATTCAAGTCTCCTTATGTTTTCAAGTGTCTGAGAAACCCAAGTCAACTAACAGTTCTTGGACTAGAGTTTGGTTCTCCATTGATGGATCATTTAAAGCTTGTAATAAGTAAGGCTTGGCTTCCTCTTCCTCGATCCGTTCAATGATGAGGGATAGAGCCTCTCGTCTAATTTGCGGATCAGTGTCTGATAGGGCTACTTCCCCAATGCTAGCCACAGGTATAGGTTCTGTAAGATTTTTTAATAAGGAAAGAGAAGTGGATCGAATTTGCGGTTCACTGGCCTCCAAGTTAAAAAGAAGAAGCGAAAGAACTTCTGCATCCCCCCCCAGGTAGCTGAAATGCTCCACCGCCATAAGTCGTTGTTCGATATCGTTAGCCTCTTTCGCTAATCGCAAAATTTCATGCTTAGAAAGATTTTCCTTTGCGTCAACAAGGACAATGAAATCTTCTGATGAAACCGGATGATCTTCATACTCGTATAACCAAATCTTACTAGTCTCTAAAATTTTTCCCCATTTTTCAAACCGACTATTTTCTCGGAAAAGCTTTTGTAAAGCAGACCTCCAATCCCTTGCTAAAATTCGGGCATTCACAGGAACTGTATTCAACGGTTCAGGAACTCTAAACTGCACTCCCGTTTTTTTATGAATAGCTTCTAATAGTTTTCCCAAGGGATAATCTTTTGCAAGAATAGTGACTCCTTGATTATCAGCTTGGATATTCAATTGCGGTGGTAACCCCTGATAATCGGAAGCTAGAACAGGTGAGAAAGAAAAACAAACGATTTGAAAAACCAAAAATGAGAATAGTAGTTTTTTCAAGATAGTTCGGCTCCTATAAGAAACATTCCTACGAAAATTCT
Organism: Nitrospinaceae bacterium; assembly: GCA_029261675.1. Taxonomy (GTDB): domain Bacteria; phylum Nitrospinota; class Nitrospinia; order Nitrospinales; family VA-1; genus UBA8687. The sequence continues at coordinate 317 of JAJDBA010000256.1, read as the reverse complement.
TTTTAACTATTCCAAATAATAGGCAAAAGCAATATAGAAATCATTATCGCTAAGATGATATATATGCCTTATCTATCGCATACTCGCTTATGAGGAGAATCCTGTCAATTGGAAAGCCGAATAAAAAAAATAAGATATCTTATATCCCGAAATTTCAAAGGTTTTAATAGCTTGAATATAACTGTGGAAGGGGGGGGCAACCTTCAGGTATTTTTTGAAGTCATGAGTGGATATCAAAAGACTTAAACTCTTGCACCACCACCCATTCGATATTTAGGGAGGTTACATCTGCCGCAGGGGTTCCTTTGCGGCACCAT
>JAJDBA010000255.1 GCA_029261675.1 Nitrospinaceae bacterium | reverse complement strand
ATATTGTTCATCGGTCTGCTCTCTGGTGAAAGAATTCCAAAACGCATTCATAATTATTCTCCTTAAGGTCCAGTAGTATTTTATAAAAAATCAGATTTTAGTATAGAAAGTTGGGAGAAAAGGAACAATCGCCAAAAATACTAAATTGCCGTGGAGAGGGTTCAATTGAGATTGTAGTAGTTTTACTACTGCCTGAGCCAAACGGTTGGATGCAGTAATTACCCGGTCATTGCATTAAAGGGTTCTGAAGGTCTTTCAATCTATTAATAACAAGATGTTATAATGGGACATGAATGAGTATATGGAAAAATTTATAGAACTCCTGATGGCACTCTTTGTGTTTTGGTTGGCTACGAATTTTTTAATGAAGTTTTTGCCCGGTTTAGCCACTCAACTCCCGCTTCCTATTTATGAGTTTTTATATGCTTTCACGGGGGCGGGTGAAGGTAGGTACCTGGGCCTCTGACGGATTATTCCCACCTGAACCTGCCTCTTGATAGAAGAAAATCTAATTTTCACTATTACTTTGCTGGGATCCATTAAATAGCCGACATAGTCAAGCAAAGACTTTACCCCTTTACCCCTTTATTGACCCTTTTACTTTTACTTTTATTGACTCCGTCATTTCTTTTTTTGTGAATTTCCAGAGTTTTAATTTTATTATTTTATTTGGGTAAACTCGTAGTCTTTCTGAAAGGAGTAGGATGGTTTTTGATGTCATTTATTGCCTCTAGCAACTTGATGGTTGCTTCTCCATCAAGAGTCTCTCCATGATAGCGAACTTCATATAGACCTTGAAGATTGGAAGGCAGTTTTACACCATCCTTAACAACAAGAATAAAGCGACTTCCATACAAGGCCATAGCAGCACCAATTTCAATTAGAACATTTGGGTTGAGAACAATTACTTCTTTGGCCTCGGAATCTATTAGTTTAACCTCATCTTCCACATGGATTATGGCGGCACCGCAACTTCTCATGTCCTCCATTACCTTTTCTGGTACAGGCTGGGATACAGATTGCTTTTCAGTTGAGACGACAGGCTTTAATTCTCCAAAGCCTAACAACTTTTTGATTGGGTCGACAAATTTCTTGTTTTTTCCATGGGTGATAAAAACTCGCCGGCTATTTTCTTTTTCATTTACGGGTGGATTGGAATCTTTGGGTTCTAATTCGTCCTCGGATTCGTCATTTTCTTCGTGGTTTTGGTCTGGAATTTCTACATCGTCTTCTAAAGTGGGGTCGATAATTGGGTTAGCAACATCATTAAGAGAGATATAAATTTTATTCTTAATTTCTTCGACAAAACCTAAAGCTTTTGCTTCTGCAATAAGAAATTTTAATACAGAGGAAAGCTTATCTTTAGGAACGCTCATTTCCTCAAGGACATTGTGAGCAATATCCTCCCTTGGAAGCGGCGATCCGTCATAATTCGTTAGAAATTCTTTTATTACCTTTGGAATTAAGAATCCTTGCCTCTTAGCTACAAGGTCATCATCTTCGGTCAGAGGCTTTATCATTCTCTTTCCTAGGTCTGTTATGATGATTTTTTCCGCATTATAGCCACCTTCGGTAATACCGTATGCAATTGATGCACCGGTCAACATTTTGAATGGACTTGCCCTAGGTTCAAGATCAAGAGCTTTAGCAACTTTAAGTGGTATGGTTGGTTTAGAGCCGTAGTTTTCAGCTATTGCCTTAGCAACGCGGAGTGCATCTGAAATTGAACATGAGGGAACATGTGATTGTTTAAGGTATTGGCGTTTTTGTCCTTTTTCTTTGGGGCTTTTTTCTTTGTTGGTTTTCTTATTTTCCATTCAAATTTCTCCTTTAAAATCCCAAAGATTTTTCATGGACGATCTGGATGTGGAATCTATTATTAATGGCTTGTATAAAACCGGGAATAATAAGTGTATTGGGGAATATCTCATGATTCCGTTGTCGGATTTTACTCTTTTATAGAACAAAATGAAAGTGAGATTAGATGTGGAAAAATGGATTGGGTCAAGCCTCTTTAAAATTTTTAAGGTTTTAATGGTTTTCTTCGTTCTGACAGGAGTACCTGTACCGGGCACAATCATTGATAGGGTTCAGGATGGAACTCGAAAAGCGATGCGATTATCGTGGTGAAGGGTAGTAACTCGTCTTTTGGTTTTATGTGTTAAAGCAGAGGTTTTATCGAAAAATGGGGTGAGCGACGGGATTTGAACCCGCGACCGCTCGGACCACAACCGAGAGCTCTACCAACTGAGCTACGCCCACCATAATTTTCAATAACAATCTAAAAAAGCAGAGGCAAAAGTGTAATATATCCAAAATACTTTGTAAAGGAGAGCTTTGGATAACCCCGAGATTCTTCGTTAACTCTCAGAATGACACCATACTTTGTAAAGGGTCGGGAACTGTATCAAGCGATTATTTTATGACTCGCAGGTGGCTACGATCGCGTTTGCCCTCGGTTTCGGGTTTTGCGGTCGGTTTGCCAGTGGATTTGACGGTCTTCAGCTTGGTTGGTGAATCTTCTGGCTCAATCGATATGCCCTGATCTGCCAGATTCATATCTGTTGGGATGCTTTCTTCCCAAACTTGTCCGTTTTTCATATTGGGATCATAAATCGCCCACACGGCTTCAAAGGGGATAACACTTTTATGGGGTCTGCCGTTGAAGGCCAGTGTTGCATAAATGCCTTCATCGAGTATTTCTATAGGACGCCTGAAGTTAAGATTAAATACCAGGCTCAATGAAGAGTTGTCTTTATGAGACGCTGGCAAATCGACTTCGGGTAGCCTCGCATCCAGACACACCATGGCATCGCCTTGTTCCAGAAGGTAGAGAAAAAAATCGTATTTCTTTTTATTCAAAGTTTCCATACTAATTAAATTAACACAAAAGAGGTTAAAGGTTCAGTGAATTACAAAAGAACTCTGTAATCGGAAACTAGAGTTTCTTATGAGTTATAACCTGCGCGTTCTTTGGCCAGATAACTTTGAACT